>CAYRJT010000099.1:0-8338 GCA_964424675.1 uncultured Lachnospiraceae bacterium | reverse complement strand
ATCTGTCCGATTACTATATTCCTGAAGCTAACCAGTCGTTTTGCATGGATGCGTGTCAGAGTCAACCAGGATCAGTGCGTGTCCTGCGGAAAATGCAAAAGGATATGCCCTATGGAAGTGGATGTACCGGATCCATCCAGAAAGCGCCATAATGCGACAGAATGCATTCTCTGCATGAAATGTATTGATGCATGTCCGAAGGGAGCATTGAAGCTGTAATATTTTTTAGCAATGATCCGATATATAAGATATCGAATGAAATGACTGAAACGGATTTCAGCCATCTATCAAAATCCATGGAGGGTATGATTATGAGTCAGATGTCTGGCAGTCTGGCAGCAGCAGGAGCAAATGTCAAGACATATGGCATGCAGGTCAATGATAACGGAGCAGCTTCCTCAGTTGAGTCACTCATACAGAAAATCAATGATATGATGCTTGCCGAAAGAAGTGACCAGGTTCAGACAGATGAAGAAAAGCTGGTTGGACAGAATATGGATTATAGTATTTGATTAAATTTAATAAATATTAAAATAGCATTCAATTCTGCTTGACAAGGTGGGAAAGAGTGCTATAATAAAATCAAACATATGAACAAGTGCTCATATGAATGAAAAACAAATGCATGAGAAGGAGAATAAATCATGAAGAAATCATACAAAATCGATGTGGACTGTGCAAACTGCGCAAATAAAATGGAAGAGGCCGCTCAGAAGACTGCAGGAGTCAAGGAGTGCAGCGTGAATTTCATGGCGTTGAAGATGAACGTGGAATTTGAGGAGGGCAGTGACCCGGTGGCAGTTATGAAGGATGTATTGAAGGGCTGCAAGAAGGTTGAGGATGACTGCGAGATTTATCTATAGGAAGTATGTGCAGATTATGAAAGTGAGTAGATGGTATGAATAAAAAGCAGAAAAAGGTTCTTTTCAGAATTATCATAGCAGCAGTTCTGGTATTGATTTTAGAAAATATACCTGTGGCAGGATATTTGAGATTAGCATTGTATCTGATTCCTTATCTGGTGATTGGATATGATATTCTGAAGAAGGCCGTCAAGGGAATCCTGAATAAGCAGGTCTTTGATGAGAATTTCCTGATGGCAGTCGCAACCGTGGGTGCGATTGCACTGGGAGATTATAAAGAAGGTACTGCAGTTATGCTGTTTTACCAGATTGGTGAGCTGTTTCAAAGCTATGCAGTCGGTAAGAGCAGACGTAATATCAGTGATTTGATGGACATCCGACCTGATTATGCGAATATCGACCAAAACGGTCAACTGACAAAAGCAGATCCGGATGAAGTACCCGTAGGAAGCATCATCATTGTACAGCCGGGTGAGAAGATTCCGCTTGACGGTGTGATTACAGAAGGAACTTCTACCCTTAATACAAGCGCACTTACCGGAGAGAGTCTTCCGAGAACCGCAGCAGCAGGCATGGAGGTCATCAGCGGATGCATCAATGAAAGTGGGGTGCTCCATATCCGTACCACCAAAGAATTCGGAGAGTCTACAGCCTCCAAGATTCTGGACATGGTAGAGAATGCAAGCTCCAAGAAATCTAAATCAGAGAATTTTATATCTAAATTTGCACGAGTTTACACACCCGTTGTATGTTACAGTGCCCTTGCCCTTGCGGTTCTGCCGCCTGTGGTAAGAATGCTGTTTCTGGGAGCTGCTCCTCAGTGGGGGGAGTGGGTATACAGAGCATTGACCTTCTTAGTCATTAGCTGTCCGTGTGCACTGGTCATCAGTATTCCACTTAGCTTCTTTGCAGGAATCGGTGGGGCAAGCCGAGAAGGCGTACTGATTAAAGGGTCTAATTATCTGGAGGTGTTGTCACAGACGAACGTGGTTGTCTTTGATAAGACCGGTACTCTGACAGAGGGTGTATTTGAGGTCACCGGCATCCATCATACGAAGGAAGAGGAAGCAAAGATTCTGGAGTATGCGGCACTTGCCGAGAGCTATTCCACCCATCCGATCAGTAAGAGTCTGCAGAAGGCCTATGGCAGGGTCATTGACCAGAGTCGTGTAGAGGATGTACAGGAAATCAGTGGTAATGGTGTGATTGCCAAGGTAGACGGCAGGACAATAGCCGCCGGAAATGCCAAGCTGATGGATCGAATCGGAGTAGAATATATCAGCTGCCATCATGTTGGAACCATTGTGCATATTGCAGTTGACGGAAGCTACGCAGGGCACATTGTTATTTCGGATAAGATCAAGGCAACCTCAAAGGAAGCCATTGCAGCACTGAAGAAAAATGGAATCAAGAAAAATGTTATGTTAACCGGAGATATGAAGAATGTCGGGGAGCAGGTGGCAGCAGAGCTTTCCATGGATGAAGTATACAGTGAGCTGCTTCCGGGAGATAAGGTTTCCAAGGTAGAGGAGCTGCTGCAGCAAAAGGGTGAGAAGGAGAAGCTGGCATTTGTCGGGGACGGCATCAATGATGCACCGGTACTGTCCAGAGCAGATATTGGAATTGCCATGGGGGCACTCGGCTCAGATGCTGCCATTGAAGCAGCAGACGTCGTGCTGATGGATGATGATCCGTTAAAGATTGCGAAGGCAATCAAAATTGCAAAGAAATGTATGCGGATTGTCTATGAGAATATTTACTTTGCAATAGGAATCAAGGTGGCTTGTCTGGCATTAGGAGCACTTGGAATCGCAAATATGTGGGTGGCAATCTTTGCAGATGTCGGAGTGATGGTGATTGCAGTGTTAAATGCAATCAGGGCGCTGATGGTGAAGAAGTTATAAAGAAAGAGAACAGGATACATTGTTGTGTCAGCGTTTTGGATGATGAGAGTACAAAGAGAAGGAGAATGATTATGGCAGTAGAAAAAATAGAATGTTGTGAACAGGAAGAAGTTCATGAGGAGCTTGTGAAGATTGTAAATGAGACGATGCCGGAGGAAACAGAGTTATATGACCTGGCAGAGTTATTCAAGGTATTCGGAGATTCTACGAGAATCAGGATTTTATTTGTCCTGTTTGAAGCAGAGGTTTGCGTCTGTGATCTTGCGCAGGTGCTCAATATGACACAGTCAGCCATTTCACACCAGTTGAAGATACTGAAACAAAGCAAGCTGGTCAAGAACCGCAGAGAGGGAAAATCGATATTCTATTCACTCTCAGATGATCATGTGCGCAGCATCATTGCACAGGGGCGGGAGCATATAGAAGAGTAGATTCATATTCAGGAAGGACAGAAATAATGATGAGAATAGATCAAATAGCAGTGTTATTTATCATACTGGCATTTTATATTGCTTATTTTACGAAAATGTATTTACAGAAGCGGCGGGGAATCAGAACCCATCAGATTAATCAGGGGACGAAGCCGCCTGAAACAAAACGTGTAGAAAAGGTCATGAGTGTTGCAACACTTGTGATTGTTGTTGCAGAGCTTCTGAGCATCGTGCTGGACTGGCAGATGTTTGTTCAAAAGCCACTGATCATCACTGGTTTGATGGTAGCAGCAATTGGTGTTTTGATTTTCATTTTTGCAATGATTACCATGAGAGACAGCTGGCGTGCCGGAATCAATGAAAGCGAGAAGACACAGCTTGTCACAAGCGGTATCTATCGATTTAGCCGCAATCCTGCTTTTCTCGGATTTGATTTGATGTACATTGGGATATTAATGACGTTTTTCAACATACCGTTACTGGTATTCACAGTGTTTGCAATCCTGTCACTGCATTTCCAGATTATAAGAGAAGAAGCATTCCTCATCACAGTCTTTGGTGCGCCTTATGAGGAGTACATGCAGCATACGTGCCGGTATATCGGAAGAAAATGAAGTTTATAATGACTTCTCTGGAATGTCTTCTATATGTTTTTTAATGGCTTCAAAGCTTTCAGGGCTGATGTCGTGCTCCATTTTGCATGCATCAGCCATTGCTGTTTCAGGATCTACACCAAGGCGGATGAGCATAGTGGAAAGAATGGTATGGCGCTCATAGACAGTTTCGGCAAGCTTCCTGCCGGATTTGGTGAGGCTGATATACCCTTCGTCAGAAACGGTAATGTATTCGCTGGCACGCAGATTCTTCATGGCTACACTGATGCTGGGCTTAGAATAGGAGAGTTCATTTGCAATATCAATAGAGCGAACGACGGGAAGCCGTTTACTTAGGATCAAAATGGTCTCGAGATAGTCTTCTACAGATTCCTCTGATTTGTGTTTGATATAGCTCATGTTAATCCTCATCATCCTCTTCTGCTCCGGCAACAGCAGCTGTTGTACTGGCAATGACTGCAACGATGACTGCAGCAATAATAGCAATTCCGACAATTCCCACAAAAATTAATTCCATGATAGTGCCTCCTTGATCATCTGTAAACAATAAATAGTATAGCAATGATTCTGTCAGAAATCAACACAAAATCTTTTCTGACGGCTGAGGTTATGACTAAGGAATGATTGACAGATGAAAAGGAAACAGATATAATGCAGCTAGATTTAGTCAGAGAGGACGATTGCATATGCAGCTGTCTTCTTTTTGTTTTACAGGAAGGTTACAGGGCTTACAAGGGGGATAACGGTATGATTGAAACAATCACGGAGGATATTTATGCATATATTATGCAAAACAGAGAGTTTTCTGTGCATTTCCAGCCTATCATTAATTCTGAAAAGGGATGTGCAATTGGCTGTGAAGCCTTGCTTCGCGCAAGCTATCAGGGAGAATCGGTGGCATCGGAAAGTTTGTTTAATTATGTAAGAAGCATTCATCAAGAGAGAGAGCTGGATGCAATTGCAAGGGAGAAAGCCATTACTTCATTTTCCAAGGAAAATATTGATGGTATCCTTTTTTTGAACTTTGAGGCATCGCTTTTAAAGGATTATATCCTGCATGCAGATGCAGCTATACAAATGCTTCAGGCGGCGAACATATCCAAGGAGAACATCGTCATTGAGATCAATGAAAAGCATGCGACCAATCATGAGGATCTGGTTACATTTGCTGAATATTTTCATGCACAGGGGTTTTTGATCGCTCTGGATGATGTAGGCGAAGGATATTCTAATCTGAACAGAATTGCCATGGTGAAGCCGGATATTGTCAAGATTGACCGCGCTGCCATTACTGATATTCATAAGAACTATTATAAATATGCTATTCTGCAGGCAATCTCGGGACTTGCTTCGCAGATTGGAGCGGTGGTCATCGCAGAGGGCGTAGAGGAGAAGGAGGAGATTCTCTCCTGCATCGCAAACGGAGTCAATCTGTTTCAAGGCTACTATTTTGCAAAGCCAATGCCTGCAGAGCAGTTTTCACAGATGAATTACAGCGATAGCTGCCGCAGTATTTCGCAAGAATATCAACAAAAAAGTACCATGGAAATCAACCGGTCAAGCCTGAATGGACTGATGCGTAAAAGCACTCTGCGAAAAATCATGAGAATCCTTGAAAAGGAAGATCAGGAAGCCTATGAAGAGAAAATAGGGAGGTTTTTGATTCGGCACGAGGATCTGGAATGTATCTATCTGCTCGATGATACGGGATGTCAGATCACACCGACTTGCTTTCAGAAGAAGGTCTGTCTGAAGAGTGCATCTCTTTTTACTCCGGCAAAGGAAGGGGACTATCATCTGACAAAGCCATATTATTATGTGGCAGTGCAAAGGAAAAGAGAAGTCTACATCAGTGAGAGGTATATTTCGACTGCAACGGGAAATTTCTGCAAGACTTATTCCTGTCTGTTTTGTTCAAAAGAAGGAACAGAGCTGGTACTTTGTTTGGATTTCTACTCCTGATCTAGGAGTTGCGTTCGTATTGCTGCATCACTGCAGCATTCATTTTGTATAAAGCACCTCAAATTCATCAAATTATGATATACTTGTCTTAAAGAGGTTTCATCAAAAGAGAACTATATCGGATGATCCAGAATAGAATGAAAGAGAACAATCATGAATCAAGGAGGCAGAATACGATGAAAGTATTATTAATGAATGGAAGCTGTCATGCAAAGGGCTGTACCTATACAGCATTGACAGAAATCGCAGCAACACTCATACAGGAGGGAATCGCAACCGAGATTTTGCAGATTGGGGGCAAGCCGGTCAGGGACTGTATCGGATGCGGACAGTGTGCCGGCAAAAATGCATGTGTATTTGATGATGATATGGTAAACGAGTGGCTGCAGAAGGCTAAGGAAGCAGATGGATTCATATTTGGAACACCGGTATACTATGCACATCCGGACGGACGTATTTTATCGGTTTTAGACCGTATGTTTTATGCCGGCGGCTCTTACTTTGCACATAAGCCGGGTGCTGCCATTGCCTCTGCCAGACGTGCTGGAACGACGGCTTCCATTGATGTATTAAATAAATATTTTACCATTAACCAGATGCCGATTATCAGCTCCACTTACTGGAATATGGTTCACGGAAATAAACCGGAGGATGTGAAACAGGATCTGGAAGGTCTGCAGACGATGAGAAATCTTGGACGCAACATGGCATGGATTTTGAAGAGCATCGAAGCCGGCAGGGCAGCAGGCGTGAAGATACCGGCAGCAGAACGTGACAACAGGACGAATTTTATACGTTAGGATGTTTATATCAAAGTGCTGCGTGAAAACGTAAGAAAGACGTATGATGAATGGTGATGGGGAATGTATATGAGATATCAGAAGCTTAAAAGAGTTGTGTTTTTAGTTCTGGCCATTTTAAGCATGCTTTATTTTTGCATTTGTCTGGGGTATGGTGGACTGAGCCTGTCATGGATCTGGGTGTGGCTGCTCATTGCCTGCTTTTGCGGAATACGGTTTTTTATGCTGGGCCGTGAAATCAAGGGAACGGCGAAATGGAAGCTGCCCCGGTGGTTTAAGGTTGCCTATAGAGTGATTTTAGCAGGAACAATGCTGATTTTTGTGATTACGGAGAGTCAGGTCATATCAGGTATGACAACCAAACCACAGGATAACCTTTCCTATGTGGTTGTTCTTGGAGCTGGTGTGAGGGGTACAACCCCGACACGTCCGTTATTATTACGGATGAAGCGGGCATATGAATATATGGAGGCAAATCCGGACACGAAACTGATTGCATCTGGTGGTCAGGGCACAGGAGAAGACATCAGTGAGGCTGAGTGCATCAAACGTTATCTGGTGGAGCAGGGAATTGATGAGAACAGAATTCTGTTGGAAGACAAGTCTACCAGTACAGAAGAAAATCTGCGGAACAGCTTTGCCATGGTTCCGGAGGATGCCGGAACAGTCGGTATCTTAACCAGTGGATTTCATATTTACAGAGCTACACTGATTGCAAAGGAGCTTGGACATGAAAATGTCGCAGGCGTACCTGCGAAAACATTGATGCCGGTCGGCATCCATTATGTGGTTCGGGAATTTTTCGCAGTAATGAAGCTACGACTGATTCCGGTGAACTGAATCTACTGCAGGCGGCCACCGTATTTCTGGTACAGCTCCTGTAAATAAGGCATATGATTCAGTGCCTGGATTTACTGCAGACTGTCCCCATACTTTTGGTACAGTTCCTGCAGACGGGCGACATCAGCCGGGTCAACCGCGGTCTGCACATACTGCTTCACGGCATCGATACCGCCGACTTTATAGAGGTCGGCGCACTCTGAGATAGTTTCATCATCAGAGTATTTCTGCATCAGTGCATCGACCTCTTCCGCGTCAGCAGGTTCCATCTGCTTCTTCATTTCGCTGATGTTTACAGAGGTGCCGGTTTGCTGTTGAATAATCTGTTCTGCCGCCTTCTCGGCAACAACTTGCTTTGCCTTGCCGGTGATTGCATCTCGTTTGAATAAAATAACAATACATACAGCAATGATGCCCAATAAAATGATAAAAACGGGCATCATTTTCTGTCCCAGTGTTTTCTTTCTTCGTCTTGCCATTTGGCATCACTCCGTTTCCTATTCAAAGTCACGCTGAAGTTTATGTATCAAATTCATGTTTTAGGTTCGGTATTTGATTCCAAAAGAGGGCTGCGATTTGCTTAAAAGCAGATGATTTGGACATAGATTACGCTATAATGAGACAATAAATCCACAGAAGCAGAATATATGCAAATCAAATGGAAAAGTAATGCGGATCTATAGAGATCGTTGTCCAATATAAAGAAATTCACATGTATTAAGCAGAACATTTGGAATTGTTATCAGGGATCCGGAAAATGATTGTCCAAAATACTGAAAAGTGAGATGAAATAATAGAATGAAGAGGAAAAATAAGGAAAAGGAGAGCGGGGAAGGGAGAAGAAAACGATATAAAAGAAAAAGTGAAAACAGTAAAAGTGAAAACAGTAAAAGAGAAAACAGTAAAAGAGAAAACAGTAAAAGA
>CAYRJT010000098.1:7088-8370 GCA_964424675.1 uncultured Lachnospiraceae bacterium | reverse complement strand
TATCATTTTGTCAATTCCTATTTTGTTGTTTAATGAATCTGTAATTGGATCAAACGTTTGGAGCTTCTCTTGAGAGGTTCGGTGAAAGCATGCTGAAAAGGAGTAGGAGGTCTGGAGCGACTCTTAAGAAGTTCAGTGAAAGCATGCTGAAGAGAAGAAGGAAAGTTGGAGCACTTCTTGAGAGGTTCGATGAAAGCATGCTGAAGAGAAGAAGGAAAGTTGGAGTAATTCTTAAGAGGTTCAGTGAAAGCTTGTCAAAAGAGAAGAAAGAGAGCTTAAATTAACTATGAGAGGCAAATTTGGACAAATGAATTGTAGGAAGCTGATAGTAGTTCCAAAAGAGGGGTTCAGAAAATAAAAGAAGGTCATAATGGATAAGCCGACGCAGAGAATATAGTAACAATTCCAAAAAGGATGACAGATGTTTCAATCTGTGGAATTTCTATTACGATTGCAGACTTCTGATGTCCAAAATAACAAAGAATGATGCAGTCAAGCAACGTTTTGGAAATGTTACTTGATTTGCAGAAATGACTTGTCCAATTTTGAGGAGAAACATATTCAATTATGTGAAGAACATATGAAGAGACATATTCAATTGCGTGAAGAACATACAAAGAAACATATTCAATTGTTGATGGGCATGTGAGGGACTTGCCTATTTTCAGGGTGTTATGATTGACATGCATGTGATATGATATCTATACAGAATGGTGAGAGCGTAGCAGCATATGCATCAGCCTGCGAAAAGCATTTATGACACATAATGAAATGATCATATTAGGAAATATCAATCAAGGGGACACATGAGCGAGGACAGATATCGGGAAGAGTATGTGAGAAGGATTCACAAGGTACAGGACTATATAGAGCGTCATATCGGACGTTCTTTTTCTGTTGAGGAGCTGTCAGAGGTGGCGGGATTCTCGATGTATCATTTCAGCAGAATCTTTCAGGGTGTACTGCAGGAGTCTCTGATACATTATGTTAACCGAATACGAATGGAGCAGGCACTTTTTATGCTGGCACACAGGCAGGACTGTAATATGACAGACATTGCGCTGGAGCTGGGGTTTTCGGATTCGGCAGTGTTTTCACGAGCTTTCCGCAACTGCTATGGAGTGAGTCCGAGAGAGTACCGCCAGGAATACAGCAAGAATTGCAAAGAATCCATTTTATTATCTGCTTACAATGGGAACACAGCAAGGAAAGAAGCAGATGTTCAGAGGCTGCCGCTGCAGACTCAGGTGACGATTGAGGAACGGAGAGAACAACCTGTTGT
>CAYRJT010000098.1:0-7078 GCA_964424675.1 uncultured Lachnospiraceae bacterium | reverse complement strand
CGATGTGCTATTCGAGCAGGCGGACAAGCAGCAGCTGCTGGCAGAAGGACAGAATCAGGTACTTGCCATCTATCATGACAATCCGGAGTTTACAGATGAGAAGAACTTCCGAACGAGTCTGTGTCTGACGGTTCCCGGGATTGTGCAGAAGGCTGAGTCTTCGTTGAAGTTCGCAGAGCACCAATCAGAGGCGAGACCTCCGATGGAATCTCCAGAGAAGAAAAATGCAAACATACAATATCCTCAGATTCAGGAAGATGGTGTCTTAGGGCAGATGATGCTTGAAGGCGGTCTGTATGCAGTGGGGCATTTTCAGATTTGTCAGGAGCAGTATCATGATGCATGGGACTATATGTACCAGGAATGGCTGTCCTGCAGCGGTTATGTTCCGAGAAATTCCTATCCGTTTGAGATGTATATGAATGCTCCTGCCACGGAAGAGAAACCGATACATCGCGTGGACATCTATGTGCCGGTGGAACCGATTCTTTTACCTTAGCAAGTGTGACATCACATAGGGCACTGTATTCTTTCATTGCTTAGATTTTCGATTTTCCTACTTAAAACGTTATATTGAACCGCATATGATCTTGATCAAGAGAATACTGCAGGTTATAAGGTTTCATAGTAGGAAATGACACTTGAAAAGGAGAATAAAATGGAAGAAATCACAATCAGGGGAGCACGAATCCACAATCTGAAGAACATCAATCTGACCATCCCGAAGAGAAAATTAGTCGTGATCACGGGCATCAGTGGGTCAGGAAAATCCAGTCTTGCATTTGATACCTTATTTGAAGAGGGAAAGAACCAGTATCTGAGATCCATTGGTATCCTGTCAGGACTTGATAATGAGGATCGCTTTGACTCAATTGCAGGAATCGGACCTACGGTATCAGTCCGTCAGAATACAATCCGGCAGAGCAATCCAAGGTCAACCGTCGGGTCTAAGACGGGAATCTTAAATCAGCTGGCGCTGCTCTACGCAAGTGATGGGGTGAAGGCAGACGATGACGGTGAACATCTGTCAATCGGCTCATTCCTATACACGACATCAGATGGCATGTGTATGCAGTGCCAGGGCAGAGGTGCCTATTATGATGTCAATCTGACGCATCTTGTACCAAATCAGAATACGACTCTGCTTCAGGTATATGAGAAGCTGCATGTGACGACCGGTTTTATGCGGCTCCTGCAGAAGAAGCTCGGACAGTATTTTCAGACACCGTTTTGGCAGCTGCCGGAGGAGGTACGTGATGAGGTCGTCTACGGAAGCTATGATAATGGGAAGCAGAGCTACTGTATCGAACGAATCCTGCGCAGTGCCTATGAACGCGGTGAGGATGTAGAGACTGTCTATGAGCGGATGGTCTGCCCGAACTGTCACGGAGAGAGAGTCAGTGAAGAAGCGAGAGAGGTACTGCTGCATGGCAGGAGAATCGGGGAACTCGGGCAGATGACCCTCAGCTGTCTGCTTACATTTCTGGAGAAAATACCGGAGAAGGAGCTTACACAGTTCGGTCGCAATACGATCAGACACATGCAGAAGAGACTGGCACATCTGATATCCTTCAGACTAGGACATTTGTCTCTTTACCGCGAGATGTCTACACTCAGCGGCGGGGAAATGCAGCGCGTATTTCTCCATCTGCATCTGGAGTCGGGGCAGGACTCACTCATCTATGTATTTGATGAGCCGCTTGCCGGTCTGCATCCTTCGGAGAAGCAGAGCATGATGAATGCAGTGAAGGAGCTTAGGGATATCGGAAATACCGTGATTGTAGTAGAACATGATCCGGAGATGATTTGTCAGGCGGATCACATCATTGAGATAGGCCCTAAGGCAGGCATCGAAGGCGGAACAGTTGTATATGAGGGAACCTATGAGGATTATCAGAAGGCAGGAACGCTGCTCGGCAGAAGCCTATTTAACCCCAAAACAACAGAAGATGCAGAGTTAACAGAACGCAAGAAAGTCATTCTGACAGGTGCAAATATTGCCCAGCCTAAACAGACAGGCACAGACATGGCCAAACAAGGTGAACGCATCGTACTTACACATGCTTCCACACATTATCTGAAGGATCTGACCGTAGCCTTCCCCCTTCATACCATAACCGGAATCGCAGGTCTGTCCGGCAGCGGTAAGAGCTCTTTAATAGAAGAAACACTTCTGAAACGTCTGAAATCAGCCAGAAAGTATGGTTACGCAGAAGGAATCGAGGGAACTGAGCTGATTGATGGCTTTGCAGAGATTTCACAGGAGCCGATTGGCAGAAGTGCAAGCTCTACACCGGCTTCCTATATCGGAATCTGGGATAAAATCAGAGGACTTTTTGCGGTACAGCCGGAGGCAGTGAAACGAGAGCTGACGGCAGGACATTTTTCCTTTCATTCGAAGGGAGCCTGTCCGGATTGTGGCGGCAGTGGCTATGAACGCATCTTCCTGACGGCGGATTTCTCGGTCGATAAGACCTGTCCAACCTGTCATGGAAATCGGTTCATGGAAGAAAGTCTGCAGGTGCAGTATCACGGGAAGACAATCGTGGATGTATTGAATATGAGTATTTCAGAGGCGTGTATATTCTTTGCTGAAGAAAAAAACATTGCAAAGCCGTTAAGGATTCTGGAACAGATGGGTATGGGGTATCTGACACTCGGACAGCCGACCTCCTCCCTAAGCGGCGGCGAGGCACAGCGTGTGAAGCTGACGAAGGAGCTGGGACAGCAGCACAGGGGTCATATACTCTACATCCTTGACGAACCGACGACCGGACTCAGCCTATATGATACGAAGCTTCTTCTGAAGCTGCTGCAGCAGCTTGTGGCAGACGGCAATTCTGTCGTTGTGATAGAACACAACATTGAAATATTGAAGCACTGTGACTATATCATTGAACTTGGACCGGAGGGCGGAGACCTGGGCGGTGAAATCATTGCACAGGGCACACCGGCCGAGCTGAAGGAAAATGCACATTCTAAGACAGGGAGGTACCTGGCATGACTTCGAGAGCACAAATGGAGAAAATCATTAACCAAAGCTTTCATAATACCGCAGGTATCATCGTTCTGAAGGGTGGCGAAAAGGTCTATGAAAACTATTATCAGAACTATACCGCGGACAATCATACACATATCGCCTCCGCAACCAAGAGTATTGTATCGATGCTTTATGGGATAGCGGAAGACTGCGGACTTCTGGACATAGAACAGAAGGTGTTAGACTTCTTCCCGGACTATCATGTGCCGGGAGGAGAGAAGACGCTTCCACAGATTAAAATCAGCGATATGCTGACCATGACAGCCCCATATCGCTGTAAGACGGAACCTTATCGGAAGATGTTTACCGGAAAGAACTGGGTAGGCATGGCACTCGACATCCTTGGCGGCAGCGGACGTATCGGAGATTTCCTGTATTCACCGCTGCTCGGAGTCCAGATCTTAGCCGGTATCCTGACGAAAGCAACCGGTCAGCACATCCTTACATTTGCCAGTGATCATTTGTTTGCGCCCCTCGGTATTGAGGTCCGCGAGAATGTGCAGCTAAGGAATCAAGAGGAGAATCTTGCATTCCTGAACGCCAGAGATGTCAGTGGCTGGGTGGTCGACCCCGAAGGAATCAATACGGCAGGCTGGGGACTGACGCTGACTGTAGAGGATATGGCAAAGCTAGGACAGCTGTATCTGCAGCATGGAAGCTGGCAGGGGCAGCAGATTATTTCGGAGAAATGGGTCTGTGAGAGTACACATGAACACAGCATATGCCGTCAGTGGAAGCAATCCTACGGATATTTATGGTGGGTAATTGATGAAGGAGAGCACGCATACGCAGCTATGGGTGACGGGGGTAATATCATTTATGTGAATGAGAAAAAGAACCTTGTCATTGCCATCGCCTGTACCTATCAGCCGCAGGCCAAGGACAGGGTGCAGCTGATTCGTGACTATATGGAGCCTGTATTTGAACCTGTATCTTCTGTTTAGGAGTAATCAAATTCTTTTTAGGAAAAAACAGTTGCTGTATTGATTAAAAAAGTAATCCGTATATAATCACAAAGATCAAGGCTGGCAGTAGATTTGCAACCTTGATTTTTGTATGAAACAATAGATTTGTACCGATGCAGAAGATCAGCATGGAGCCTGTCATAGACAGATTTGCAATGGCGGTCTCAGTCATCAGAGGGGCAATCAGAGCTGCAAATATCGTAACGGAACCCTGCAGCAGAAAGACAGGGATTGCAGAGAAAATGGCTCCCTTGCCAAAGCTTGAGACATAGACCATGACAATGATAGCATCCAGAACGGTTTTGGCATAGAGCATGGAAGCATCACCGGTCAGTCCGTCTTCCAGAGAGCCGACAATGGCCATAGCTCCGATACAGACTGTGCAGGAGGCGGTAACAAATCCTTCCACAAACAACGGATCCGCTTTCTTGCTGAATTTCTTTTTCAGCCAGCTGCCGAACTGCTCCAGACGGTAGTCCAGATTGATGGCTTCTCCGACAACGGCACCCAGTACCAGAGAGAAGATGATCATCATAGTACCTGCAGTTTCCAAACCATTTTCCGTGATTTGAAGCATGCCGGCCAGCGCGCCGGAAGCACCCATGAAGATGACAGCCAGTCCAATGGCATCTGTCAGGATCGACTGAAAACGAGGTTTAAGCCCTTTCTTAAAAATTAAACCAACAAGCCCTCCCAAAATGATTCCAACTGTATTGACAATGGTTCCTGAACCAAACATTTCATTGACACCTCTTTTTCAAATTTATAGGCATGTTTTTCACAAACTGTTCTTATCTTATACCATCCCATTGATAAAATCCAGAGCAAAATATAGTAAATGGAAGATGGAAGATGATGGATGAAAGGAATAAATCTGTCGTAGAAGCGTATACTCATTATAAATACTTCACACAATGATCACACAAGGAGGATATGCTATGAAAGTGGATTTTAAGAACAGTCAGACAAAGGAGAATCTGATGCGTGCTTTCGCAGGCGAGAGTCAGGCGAGAAACCGCTATACCTTTGCAGCGAGTCAGGCAAATGAGCAGAAACAACAGGCAATTGCACAGGTGTTTCTCTATACAGCGGATCAGGAGAAGGAACACGGAGAGATATTCTATCACTACTTAAAGGAGTTTTCAGGAGAAAATATATGTATCGATGCGTGCTATCCGATCAACCAGTCTGAAAGCCTCGCAGAGCTTCTTTCTATGTCACAACACAACGAATATGAAGAATATGACGATATCTATAAGTCCTTTGGCGATGTGGCTAAGCAGGAGGGATTTGATCAGATTGCATGCAGCTTCTATATGATTGCAGGGATTGAGAAGGTACATGGTGACCGGTTCGGCATGTTTGCCCAGTTCATAAAAGAAAACAGGCTTTACATCTCAGATGTTGAAACAGGCTGGATCTGTCTGAACTGCGGATATGTTCTGGAGAGCAAGGAAGCACCTGCCAAGTGTCCGGTATGCCATCATGATCAGGGCTATTTTATCCGGTTGGAATTATCACCATTTGCTTAAGCAGAAGCTGAAGGGAACAGAAGATTTTGAGGGGGAGAAATACACACATTTTGCGAATGAAATTATAAACTCATACAATATATTGTATATATTGGAAAAGCTCGACATTGACAGCAGAGCAGATTTGTAAGAAAATAGACAAGTGAGTAACCAAAAATCACATGGGGAAAGAAACGAATCAAGATGAGCAGTGAATATATAGAAGACATTGATCGTTCGGCACGACGGGCCGCACGAATCAGGGAAATGAAGCGCAAAAAGAGACAGCAGGAGCAATTTCGTAAGATTGCAAGAATCTGTCTCCCTTTTGCGACTGTAGCGGTGGCAGTGATACTGCTGGTATCTGTCGGAGTCAAGATCTTCCACAGCATTTCTGAGCGTGATGCAGCACAGGCGCAGGCTGCTGAGCTGGAAGCTGCACAGCAGCTGCAAAGTCAGTCTGTAGAGCCGGAGCCGGTCATACAGGAAGAGGTGCAGGCGCCGGTGGAGGTGGCAGCGGTATACAGTGCAGCAGAAAATGATGCAACCGTGCAGCTTGGCGAGGATATTATCAGCCAGCATGCAATCCTGGTCAATACGGATACTGGAGTCATCACAGCTGAAAAGGATGCACATACAGTCGTCGTTCCTGCATCTATGACCAAGGTGCTGACAGTTCTGGTGGCAGCCGAGCATGTGACAGATCTGGATGCAACCTATCAGATGACAATTGACATCACGGATTATTGCTATTAGAATGACTGCAGTGCAGTCGGATTTGCTGAAAATGAGACAGTGACTGTACGTGATCTGTTTTACGGAACGATACTGAAGTCCGGTGCAGATGCGGCGATGGGACTGGCTGAGTATGTAGCGGGTTCCCAGGATGCATTTGTGGAAATGATGAATGCGAAGCTGGATGAACTCGGTCTGTCAGAGACAGCACATTTTACGAACTGCGTCGGTACTTATGATGAGAATCACCATTGTACGATGTATGACATGGCAATGATCATGGAAGCAGCTATGGATAATGAACTGTGCAAAGAGGTATTGTCCGCACATAAATATACAACGAGTTCTACGACAGAACATCCGGAGGGCATTGAGATTTCGAACTGGTTTTTACGCCGTATTGAAGACAAGGATGCAGGCGGAGAGGTGATCAGCGGTAAGACAGGCTATGTAGTGCAGTCAGGAAACTGTGCGGTCAGCTATGCGCAGGATGTATCAGGGAATACTTATGTCTGTGCAACCTCCAACTCTACCAGTGCATGGAGATGTATTTATGATCATGTAGATATTTATAAACGATTTCTGGGCGGGACCACAGAGGGTACGACAGGCAGCACGGATACCGGTACGGACACAGAGGCAACTGATGAAGAGACGGATGCAGCACTGGGAATCAATGAGGAAACGAACTAAGGAGGAAACGCAAATGGAACAGGATATGAAACTGAATCAGTTATTTTATTTCTTTCGGGAAATTGACAAAGAGAAAACGATTTTCAGACAGACCTATCTGACGGATGGCAGCAGGAAGGAAAATGATGCGGAGC
>CAYRJT010000097.1:5817-8387 GCA_964424675.1 uncultured Lachnospiraceae bacterium | reverse complement strand
TTCATTTGAGAAAATACCACGTGCGATTCCCTTCTGCATGGCAATTAAGACAGCACCAAGTGCACCACCTGCAGCGGCACGAAGTCCGAAGGCAGACTGTACAATCGTAACAATCGCTTCAGGTACCTTGTTAATATTAATGATAATAATCAGTAATGCAGCTACAACATAGATGATTGCCATAAAGGGTACGATCACCTCAGCCACTCTGGAGATTCTCTTTAATCCTCCAATAATAACAAGTGCTACGCATACAGTTAAAATAATACCGGCAATGACAACTGACCATGAATAATCTCTGCCAAACAAAGAGATGACACAGGCATTATTAGGGTCAAAGAAATTATTAACAGCACTGGTAATACCATTGACCTGTGTAAAAGTACCGATACCGAGAAGTCCGACACCAACGCCGAAGAAAGCAAATATCTTGCCAAGCCATTTCCAGCTCTCTCCCATGCCGTTCTCAATATAGTAGAAGGGTCCGCCGATGATATGTCCATCCTCGGCAACCTTACGGTACTTAACGGAAAGCATACACTCAGCAAATTTGGTGGCAGTTCCGAGCAAAGCAGCTAACCACATCCAGAATAAAGCACCGGGACCACCGGCTACGATAGCGGTTGCAACACCGACGATATTGCCGGTTCCGATGGTAGCACTCAGTGCCGTACAGAGTGCACCGAAGCTGCTTACCTCTCCGTGTGAACCGCTTTTTTCGTTTTTTGCGATATAACGGATTGCTCTTGGTAATTTCGTGATTTGCAGACCCTTAAGCCGTATTGTCAGGAAAATACCGACAGCAAGGATGAGTACGATCAGGGGAATTCCCCAGACGAAATCATCAATGCGGCCAAGAATGGAATTGATTGTATCTAACATTGTTGTTCCTCCCTCTTAGGAAAATAGTAGTTTGTATGCAATGAAGCAGGGCTCATTGCAATAAAAATAAGAGCTGATAGAATATCAGCCCTCTAAAGAGTAGAACAATCATTACACATGAAGTTGTAATGCTCTGTCCCTTGTGCCTGAGAGATTGGCAAGCGATACTGCCGTACACCTTCGGCGCTTAGTAGTTTCTCGTGCATACAAGAAACAATAAGACTCTCCAGAGTAAAAGCTTAAAAAGATTTGCAGAACAAAATCCAGTTAAGCTTTTCAACATTGAATAATTTATCACAATTTTCGACGAATTACAATAGAAATATTTCATAGAACAATGTAGAGAAATATAGTATACTAAGAAAGAAAAAAATAAGTGGGGGTTTCAGCATGAAAAACATAATCAAACGTTATACGGACACATCTTTGATTCTAAGAATCGCAATCGGACTAGCAGTCGGAATCTGCCTCGGCTTATGGGTTCCTAAGGCTTCATTTGTTGCCGTATTTGGTGATGTCTTTGTAGGTGCATTAAAGGCCATCGCACCAATCCTTGTATTGATTCTGGTCATCAGCTCGATTGCATCTGCCGGAGCGGGAATCGGAAAGAGATTTCGGACTGTCATCATTTTATATATGATCAGCACATTTTTAGCTGCGGTCGTCGCAGTCATTGGCAGTTATCTGTTCAAGATGACGATTCCGCTTACAGAGGCTGTTGAACAGACGGCACCGACAGGTCTTGGCGAGGTATTCAGAACGCTTCTTAACAATATGGTGTCCAATCCTGTTTCATCTCTGATGAATGCAAATTATGTGGGAATTCTGACATGGGCAATCATATTTGGACTTGCACTCAGAATGGTTGCAAATGATACAACAAAGAAGGTACTGACTGATCTTTCTGCCGCTGTTTCAAAAGCAGTTGCTTGGGTGATTCAATTGGCACCGTTCGGTATTATGGGTCTGGTTTTTAGTTCAGTCAATGAATATGGTCTTGTTATTTTCAAGGATTATGGAAAGCTTTTGATGGTGCTCGTGGGCTGTATGCTTGCGGTCGCATTGATTGTAGACCCGTTGATTGCGGGTATCGCCTTAAAGAGAAATCCTTATCCGCTTGTATTCAGATGCTTTAAGGAATCTGGTATTACAGCATTCTTCACACGCAGCTCGGCGGCAAATATTCCTGTTAACATGTCTCTTTGTGAAAAGCTTGGTCTTGATAAGGAATATTATTCTGTATCCATTCCGCTCGGAGCAACCATTAATATGGATGGTGCGGCAATTACCATTACGGTCATGTCACTGGCAGCAGCATTTTCACAGGGGGTAGAGGTCAATATCATGCTTGCGGTTCTTCTGAGCTTTGTTGCAACGCTGGGAGCATGTGGTGCATCAGGGGTAGCAGGCGGTTCCCTCTTGCTGATTCCCATGGCTTGTTCATTGCTTGGGGTTCCGCAGGATATCGCAATGCAGGTAGTCGGTGTAGGCTTTATCATCGGTGTTGTTCAGGATTCACTTGAAACAGCTATTAATTCCTCGGGCGATGTTCTCTTTGCTGCGACGGCAGAATATCGCGAGTGGATCAAAGAAGGAAAAGAAGTAAAGTTTTAGTGAGGTAATCATATGAAAATTGACATGAATGGTGTGATTTATTCACTGACGTATGCGTTAGACTGCATAGAAGC
>CAYRJT010000097.1:3671-5807 GCA_964424675.1 uncultured Lachnospiraceae bacterium | reverse complement strand
GATTGGCAGGACTTATGGATATTCGGTTCATGAGCTGTCAGATCTGGCGGCGTGTGCGGCGCTTCATGATAATGCGCTGACGCAGTATCTGGCTGAGGAGCGAACCACGTAGGGCTTTGATGTTCATGGAAATCACTGCCTGATGGGTGAGAGAAATGTCGCGAAGTTCCCGTTTCATGGGGATACGACACATTTTATTCTGTATCATCATGAAAATGCAGACGGCAGTGGACCCTTCGGCAAGACATCGAAAGAGATATGCGTACAGTCTCATATCATTCATCTGGCGGATATTCTGGATATGGCATGCCATTTCCATGAAATATCGGAAGATCATTATGAGCGGATTCAGGCGTTTCTGGAACAACAGCGGGATGTCATGTTTACCGCAGATGTGATTGGGCATTTCTATATGGCGTTATCGAAGGAGCAATATATGGCTCTGCGGGGCAGGGATATTGATGAACTGTTGAACGAGGAATTGCCGCATGATATAGAAGAGTATCCGTTTGAATAGGTACGTGCTGTGATGGATGTGTTTGGAAGGATTGTCGATTATAAGTCGCCGTTTACACGCAGTCATTCAGACCACATTGCACATAGAATTCAGAGTATGTCGGATTACTATGGGTATGACCGGGATATTCAGGAGCGGCTCTATGTGGCAGGTGCCCTTCATGACATTGGGAAGATGGCGATAAAGAATGATATTCTGGAGAAGCCGGGTAAGCTGACCAATGTAGAATATGTCCAGATGCAGAATCATGCATGGTATACATACTTGATATTAAGTAAGGTCAATGGATTTGAGGACATTACAGAATGGGCAGCACTGCACCATGAGAAGTTGAACGGCAAAGGATATCCATTTGGAAAAAATGCAGAGCAGCTTAGCCGGAATGACAGGCTGATGGCATGCGTAGACATCTATCAGGCGCTGCGCGAGGATCGCCCTTACAAGCAAGGAATGCCTCATGAGAAGTGTATAGAGATTATGAGAAAAATGGTAACCGACGGGTTCATCGATCATCAGATCACGGAGGATATTAATACGGTATTTTGTGAGAAAGAGTTATGAAGTAAAGAGAAAGAGAAATGCGTGATATGAATAAGAAGGTAATAGGGTCTGGTTTGATCTTAAGTATTGCATATATACTGGTTGTGGGTCTTTTCGTGGTGACACAGACGGACATAGCATTGACTATGTGGGAGGTTATCACGATTGTAAGTGCTCCGGTACTGCTGTTCGTGCTGCTGGAGATGGCGGATACGCTGCAGATTCAGCCTATATACAGAGCTTTATTTCTTGTATTTATGGGCTGTAATTGTGCACTGACCGGATTGACACACATCATCAATATCACTGTGACGAGGCGGTTGATTGCACAGGGAGTGGAGGTTCCGACCTATTTCCAGATAGGGTACTGGCCTTCAACAGAGATGGCAATTGATTATCTGGCTTGGGGATTCTTTATGGGTCTGGCTTATCTTTGTATAGCATGGGGCATTCGAGGAGAAGGAAGACAGAGCAAATTCTACAGAGTGTATCTGCTTGTATGCGGCACATTTTGCATGATTGGTTTTATCGGGGCTGTCAGCATCAATGAGAATCTGTGGTATTTCGCACCACTGGCATATGGTGTCGGGACGATGCTGCTGTGTATAAAGAGTTTGAGTGATCAATCGGCAGTTAACTGAAAATCAACAATATGAAAGGGATCATAAAATGACAAATGAATTAAGTTTTCGGGAAGCAAGGCGAGAGGATACGGAGTTGATCCTTACGTTCATCAAGGGACTTGCGAAGTACGAGAAGATGGAACATGAGGTTGTGGCAACACCGGAACTACTGGAAAAGTGGTTGTTTGACAAGCAGAAGGCAGAAGTAATCTTTGCAATGGCAGATGGAAAGGAAGTAGGATTTGCACTGTTCTTTCATAACTTCTCCACATTTCTTGGACGTGCCGGAATCTATCTGGAGGATTTGTTTGTGCTACCGGAATATCGTGGATGCGGCTATGGAAAGGGAATCTTGAAGAAGTTAGCTCAGATTGCAGTGGAGAGAGGCTGCGGCAGGCTCGAATGGTGGTGTCTGGACTGGAACAAGCCAAGCATCGACTTTTATCTGTCACTCGG
>CAYRJT010000097.1:0-3571 GCA_964424675.1 uncultured Lachnospiraceae bacterium | reverse complement strand
AACAATATGATCAGGTACATGGTGGATACCACAGAGGAGGAAAGAAATGATTACACAATTAGATCTGGGACTTGTCAATGCATACTTATTGGAGGAGAACGGAGTTTTTATGCTTGTAGATACAGGCGGGTATCTGTTCGGTGACGGTAAGAATTTAAATAACAGGCGTGATATATTAGAATCGAAGCTGAAGGAAGCCGGGGTGAAAAAGGAAAACCTGAAGCTGCTGTTCCTCACGCACGGAGACTGCGACCACTGCATGAATGCAGCTTATATTGCAAAGAAGTATGAGGTTCCGATTGCCATGAATCAGGCAGACCTCAATCTGGTGAACCATCCGAAGCTTGAGCTAGTCATGAAGACAGTCAATTACAGGTCTTTTGTTATGAAGCTTGTAACGAAGCTGATTTATAGTAAAATTGAGAAACTGATGGAGAAAACGATACAGGACTTTGAGAGCTTTACCCCGGATGTATTCGTGAAGGACGGAGACAGACTGGATCAGTATGGATTCTCTGCAACTGTGATTGAGCTGCCGGGACATACACCGGGCTCCGTTGGTATTGTGACAGATGAAAACGAAGCAATTGTCGGCGATGCAGGCCCGGGAGCAATGAACGCATTTGACTTTACGGATTACGACAAGAGTCTGGAGAAAATCGTAAGGGGAAAATATAAGACAATTTATATGGGACATAAACCGCCGGTACATCATAATTAGAAAAGCTTCCGGTACATCATAACCGGAAGCTTGAAAATTTAACTTGTTTCTTCGTAACTCTTATATTGGTGATATCCAAGAAAAGCAGTTGTTATGCTGACAACCAATACAAAGATGATCGCAGGCAGGAACTTTGGCCCGACAATACTGATGGGCAGGTACAGTGGACACCATTCTGCAAAAAGTTCGAGTAATTTTACAATACCAACAGATGGAAGCAGCGGTGCAATATAGTTTACATAAATATATGGAAGGATCAACATTCCAAGTCCGGCGAGAATGCTTGTAAATGGCTGTTTGCATGCAGCAGATACGGCAAGTGTAATGCAGGTACTCATGATGACACTGATCAATCCTGTTAGAAGAACCTCAGCGAGAACTGCCCCTACAGAGGTTCCGAAGATACCGGCTGTTTCAGGAGCAAGTCTACCCATGAGTGCGGCACTGCCGCTTAATCCGTCTGAACCATAGAAGCAGCAGAAGGAAACCAGGACGATTCCTGCAACAAGCAGATAGGCAATCACGGAAAAGGAGATTGCGGCAAGTACTTTTGCCCATATCCCTCTGGCTTTCCCATGCTCAGTCGTCAGAAGGATTGGTGCTGTTTTCAGGGTGTATTCTTCTGTGAATACATTGGCAACTGCAATCACAATGATAAAATCAAGCAGCAGTATCATCATATTCAGACACATCATGAGTGCTTTCCAGCCATCCAGATAGGTGAAGTTCAGATCACCGCCTGTATATTTCTCGAGCTTTTCGCTCTGGTCTCCGGAATAAAAGGCAAGTTCATCGGCATCATACGAATACGTCTCAGTGTAGGGCGTCAGGTAATCGGTCACCCACTGGCTGCAATAGTTGCCTCCACGGTAATAGCCCGTTTCAGTGGGGTCCTCATAGACAGAGAAGCCGTACAGGTCAACAATTTTCTGTGCCTTCTCCATGGTCATCGATCCTTCAAACTGCTTTACAATTTCCTTGTTTTTTGCAACAGCAGTGGTTCCGTGATAGACAACGCCATTGTCTACACATTCATAATCCTTATTAGATACATAGAAATAAAATACAAACCATGCAAACAGCAGTGCCAGTCCAATCAGGATAATTCTTTTTGACCAGATTTTGCTGCTCTCATAACGAAATATGTTCATTCCGATCGACCTCCTCTGAAAAATAGTATAAGTAAACATCCTCCAGAGTCGGTTCCACTTCGATTGCACTTCCAAGCGGTTTCTCATCTGAAACGATGCGCAGATTGATTCCGTCATCTACGTTCTTCAAGTTACTGATGGCATACTTCTGGTTCATTGCCTCCAATTCATCGGCAGTTGCATGTACATCAAATACATGTCCTTTGCCAAGCTGCACAATATCCTCCGGTTTTCCGGTCTTGATGATCTGTCCATTCTTCATCAGGATGATTTGGTTGGCGATATATTCTACATCAGACACAATGTGTGTAGAGAGGATGATGATTCGGTCCTTACCAAGTGAACTGATGATGTTGCGAAAGCGAATTCGCTCTTTTGGGTCGAGACCGGACGTCGGTTCATCCAAGATCAGAATCTGCGGATCATTTAATAACGCCTGTGCAATACCGAGTCTGCGCAGCATACCGCCGGAATAGGTCTTGACCTTTTTATCCTTATCACTTGTGAGCCCAACGAGCTGCAGCAGTTCATCGACCTTGTCTTTAGCAGTTTCTGCCGGAAGCGCCTTCAGTGATGCAAGATACATCATATAACGATAGGCAGTAAAGTCCGGATAGAAGCCAAAGGTCTGTGGCAGATATCCCAGTATTCTGCGATATTCTCCACCGAGCGTATGAATATCTGTATGATTGAAGAGAATCTCTCCCTTTGTAGGACGCAGGATGTCACAGATCATTCGCATGAGTGTGGTCTTGCCTGCGCCATTGGCTCCCAGCAGTCCATAGACTCCGTTTGTAAACTGATAGGATAAACTATCGACTGCTATTTTATTCTTATATTGTTTGGTCAGACGGTCTATCTGTAATTCGTACATAATACTTCCCTTTCTTCTAGCTTTGATAGGATCAGTCTGATTTCCAGACCAAGTCCGATAATGGAGATGAGTAACACCATGAACCAGATGCCCTGATTAGCGGCGGTACAGATGCCGGGCAGGCTCATGACCATCAGGGCAAATGCCCCTGTGAAGATACCTGCAAGAAAATACGTATAAGCAGGATTGATACCACGTGTTACTATCAATATAGTTAAATAACAGATGTTTGATATGATGAACGGAACGATGATATACAGTCCGAAGGTAATCAGACTCTCGCTTCCATGGTTCATCAGGATGAGTGCAGTCAGGAATACCAGATCGACCGACCCGAACAGAATCATCTTGATGCAAAGCAGCTGCTTGCTGCTGAAGTAACAGGTCTGCTCAAGCTCCATCATGTTGCAGGAGATACTTTTGTTCAGCTCATTCATTCCAATCACACCAAGGGAGGTGACAATCAGGGTGGCGGTATTGATAATGCCATGTGCATCAGTTCCAAGATATTTCGAAATTTCTAAGGAAGAGAGTGCCAGTATCATAAAACTAAGCTGTATGATCCAGTACTGCCAGGAGATGTAATGCAGCTGATTTCTGAATAAAGCAAAGATTGTAGGTGTGAAGACTGTTTTCTTTTCAGTCACAGCAAGACTAATATTCAATAACGACTGTTTCTTTTTCGCTTCATCAATGTCTATTTCATTCCAGTTAAAATGCTGATCCATAGAAATCCTCCTTTCGCAGTACCTTTTGCAGCTTTTCTGTTCCCTGTTTGATTCTTGACTTGACAGTGGACAGATTAGCCCCGGTGATGTTTGCAAT
>CAYRJT010000096.1:0-8459 GCA_964424675.1 uncultured Lachnospiraceae bacterium | reverse complement strand
TCTGTTGAAAATGTAGCTTCTGCATCTACATTAGCAGGAGAATCTACATATACAATTTTTACGCCTGCCGAAGCTGCCTCTTTCAATGCTGAAGAGATTGCATCTGGTCCGTTTGCCGCTACCATGATGGCATTGTATCCACCAGCTACAGCATTATTAACACATTCAATCTGCTGTGCATCATCTTTTGTATTTGGTGCCATGAATGTAACTTCTACGCCTAACTCAGCTGCTGTCTTCTGTGCCCCTTCATTTAAGGTTACCCAATGCTGATCAATAGAATCCATTGTAATCAGTGCTATTTTCCATGCCTGGCTTGCCTTTGCTGTATCTGCCGGAGCCGCTGCGGCTGAACTTCCGCCAAGTGCAGCTGCATCTATTACAGAAACACCTGTATCTGTTACAACACCACCAAGAGATTTTCCATTGATGGCATCCACTGCTGCCTTAACACCCTCATAACCCATAACATCTGGATTCTGAGCCATTGTGCATAATAAGAAGCCATCTGTGATCAGATTCAGAATAGCATCTGATTTATCAAATCCAACCCCTATGATATCTGCCTTACCAGATGCTTTAATTGCATTTCCTGCACCTGTAGTAGATCCTTCGTTACATCCGAATATGCCTATAACACCCTGCGTAATATAATTTTCTGCAATACTCTGGGACTTTGCTGCATCGCCCTCACCATACTGTGTCTCTAAGAGATTAAAGTCCGTTCCATCAAATGCTGCTCTAAAACCTTCTTCACGATTTACACAGGAGTCTGTAGCTGCGTTAACATTAATAATACCAATATCTCCTGATGTTACTCCGGCTGCTTTTAATGCTGCAAGCATCTGTTCGCCTGCTGTTGTACCGGCTGCTTTATTATCTGTTGAGAATGTAGCTTCTGCATCTACATTAGCCGGAGAATCCACATATACAATCTTAACTCCCGCTGAAGCAGCTTCCTTCAATGCGGATGAAATTGCATCAGGTCCGTTTGCCGCTACGATAACGGCCTGATAACCACCTGCTACTGCATTATTAACACATTCGATCTGCTGGGCATCATCCTTCGTATTTGGAGCCATGAAAGTTACTTCTACTCCCAGTTCTCCCGCTGCTTTCTGTGCACCCTCATTCAATGTAATCCAATGCTGATCAATAGAGTCCATTGTAATCAATGCAATTTTTGTACTTCCACCAGCTGCTGCCTCGGCTGTACCGCCGGTTGCTTCGGCTGCTTTTCTGCCACACCCCGTCAGCGCTGCTGCTACCATAGTCAGGCAGCACATCATAGCCACTAATTTCTTTCTCATTTTTATCCTCCTTCTATTAACCAACCGCTTTATTGCGGTTCAGTTTCTTTTTACCCATCTGTCCTGTCCGGATAACAACATCCAGCAGTACTGCAAATACAACAATGATTCCGATTACGATACGTTGAATACCAACCTGTGCGCCAATCATGTTTAATCCGTTTTCAAGCGTCTGCCATACTGCTGAGCCCGCTAAGGTACCAAGCAAAATACCAGTTCCGCCAAGTGGTGATACTCCACCGATTACACCTGCGGCAACACCATACATCTCATACATATTTCCGGCTTCCATATTTCCCATTCCCGCTTGCGCACACAGGATCAATCCTACCGCACACGAACATATTGCACTGACTAAATAAGCTTTTGTCGTTGTTGCTACGACATTGACACCGGAAAGTTTTGCAGCATCTACATTAGAACCAATTGCATAAATATGTCTTCCTGTACGTGTTTTTGCCAGTAGGAAGAAGAAAACAGCAAAAAGAATCATAGCAATCCAAAAAGTATTAAAAATACCGAATGTTGTATCATAATAGAAGAAATCCTGAAAACGATCTGCCGTTTCTTTTCCTATTCCTGTAGCAATAGCATCTGTATTTCTGTTTCCGTTTACCATGTATGCAACGCCCCTCGTCACAAACATAGTCCCAAGTGTTGCTATAAACGGTGGCAATTTGAACTTTCCTACCAGGAATCCATTTAGAACACCCACAGCCAGACAACCCAGCAGTGCAACCAGAATCGCAATCCACGGATTGACACCCATCGTCATTAGTGTCGCTGAGATCATTGCACTCATACCTACCATGGATCCAATTGACAAATCAATATTGCCGGTAATCAATACAAAGCTTTGTCCGATACCGATCAGCAGATACTTTGACATAGACCGCAGCAGATTCATGATATTTTGCCCGGTAAAAACAGTATTGTTGATTAATCCAAAGGCTATGTAAATCATAATCAACCCTGCAAATGCTGTTAATGCTGCACCCATTCCTCTGATTGCGAGTAATCTCTTTATCGGGCTTTTCTTATTTTTCATTTTTCTTTTCCTCCTCAACACGCGGTTCTGTTGTCAATCATTTTGTTTTCAAAGCTGGTGGCAAGTGTCAGAATCTCGTCCTGCGCAGTTTCCTTCGCCATCACTTCTCCTGTGATTTTTCCATCACACATGACTATGATCCGGTCTGCTATTCCCATAATCTCCGGCATTTCTGATGATACAAATATCACTGCTATTCCCTGTTTCTTCAGCTGATTCATCAAATGATAGATTTCAACCTTTGCTCCTACATCAATACCACGTGTCGGCTCATCAAATATAACAACTCTCGAATTTCTGGCCAGCCACTTTCCCACTACGACCTTCTGCTGATTTCCTCCTGACAGATTACCCGCATCTATTTCCGTATTCGGTGTTTTAATCTGTAGATTGCTGACAGCCTTACTACACAGTTCATCTTCCTTTTTGCGAATCACAACATTCATTTTATTACATACAAGATCCAGATTTGGCAGCGTCAGATTTTGGCGAATGCTGAGCTTTGTACATAATCCGTCTTTCTTTCTGTCTTCAGGTGCCAGCACTACCCCGTTTCTGATTGCATCCATAGGACAATTAATATGAGTAATCTTTCCATCCACATAAATCTCACCTGTTTCCTTAGGATCTACTCCAAATATTGCTCTTGTAGTCTCTGTTCTCCCTGCACCCATCAAACCTGCAAAACCAACAATTTCTCCTTCATAAACACTGAAATTAATATCTCTTACCATATGTCCTGCATTCAGATGTTTAACCTCAAAGATTTTCTTTCCTTTCGTACATTCAACTCTTGGAAACTTCTCTTTGATCTCTCTTCCAACCATATCCGATATAATCTGATTCAAGGTTGTATCCTGATAACGCATAGTTGTAATATACTGTCCATCCCGCATAATGGTAACTCTATCTACAATATGCTGCAATTCTTCCAATCTGTGTGAGATATAAACTATTCCGCATCCATCTTCTCTAAGCTTTTTGATAATGCGAAACAAATCCTCTATTTCTTTTGCAGTCAGTGCAGAAGTAGGCTCATCCATAATCAAGATTCTTGCATGAACAGAGAGTGCCTTTGCAATCTCCACCATCTGCTGTTTTGATACTGGTAGATCTCCAACCATCTGTGTAGGTGATATATCAATCTTGAGATCATCCAAAATCCTTTTTGCTTCCTGTTCCATCTTCCTGTTATCCAACGAAACTTTGCCTTTGACCTCACGTCCCAAAAACATATTCTCAGTAACTGACAGATGTCTGCACATGTTCAACTCTTGGTGAATAATTGCAACACCTGCCTGCTGTGCCTGTTTTGGTGTCATATCACCATACTGCTGCCCGAATATCTCAACAGATCCCTCATCCCGGGCATAAACACCACTCAGAATTTTCATTAATGTAGATTTTCCTGCTCCGTTTTCGCCAAGCAAAGCCATCACTTCACCTGAACGTAATTCAAAATCAACATCATCCAGTGCTTTTACTCCAGGAAAATTCTTGCATATACCTTTCATAGAGACAATTACTTCATTCATCCCATCACCTGTCCTTTAAGGGTACGCTTTATAGAAAAAGCTTTATCTGCCATTCAGTATAGCAGATAAAGCTTTTTCAAAAAGAGGGGTATTTTTTATTTTCTTAGGGGGTTTTTATACATCTTTTATATATTTGAATTCCAATCACAGTCTTTTATATACAATCTGAACAATGATAAACTGATTTTATATCCAATCACACAACCTGACAGAGCCAGTCCAGATCACCAGCAGTTTTCCACTTCTGACAGAAATCGTTGCCTCTCTGTCCGTAAATTCATTGCTGACACCAATCGGAAAATCTGTTGTCAATACTGCATCCTTTAACGGATATTTCAGGCCGGTGAGATATACTCCCTCCGCTTTGCCTCCGTATGCAAATATGGAAAGCCTGCCAATGGTCTCTGCACGAAATGCAATACGAATGTCTGAATCAATCAACAGTACATTTTCCTCGTCGCCCATCAGGCAGCCTCTGGCACCATGCTCTGCGAGATAGTCCAGTGTATGGAGATTTGCCAATGTATGATCCAGTCTGCCACCCAGTCCGCCTAATATCACAAAACGTCGATACCCTTTGCTGAGACCGGTCTTAACAGCAATCATCATATCGGTGTCATCCTTTTCGGATGGATATTGTAACACATGTTCCTCTGACGGTACATATCCAAGTGAATCAAAATCCCCGACAATCTGATCCGGCTTGATCCCCCATTGCTGTAATAATCGATATCCGCCATCTGCCGCTATGACACAATCGTCATTTTTTATCATTGACTGTTTTAATATACGTGCAGTATCTGCAGCACCTGCAATATAGCATATTCCCATAAATAATCTCCTGCAATCCCTTCTGTAAATAATCCCAATTCCCAAACATACATTACTCGCTTACCGTATCAGAAGATACCGGCCGGTCAGTCGGAAGCGCTCTGATAAAGGATAAGATAAATGGAAGTGTAATCAATGCCGATATCACGTCAGCAATCGGCTGTGATAACTGTATTCCTCTGATTCCAAATAACGGAGTCAGGATCAGCAGCAACGGAACAAAACAGATCCCACCCCTCAGACTGGCAAGAAATGTAGCTTTGCCACCCTTGCCGACACTCTGAAACAGCATATTTCCACAAACGGACAGCGGGACTACAAACAAGGACAGGCATTGTGCTTTTAAAGCATAGGCTCCGATAGTGATCACCTCCGGATCATTTCTGAACCATATCACGATCCTCTCACTATTCAAAAACCCTATGGTCGCAAACACTCCAAGCATACACGTACCAAAACCAAGTGCAAACAATACACCCTTCTTCACTCGTGTATAGATACCGGCTCCATAATTAAAGGCACAGACCGGTTGAAATCCCTGGCCAATTCCAAGTCCAACGCAAAACAGGAAATTAATCACCCTCGATGCGATGCTCATAGCCGCAATTGCTGCATCACCATATGCAGCAGCCATCAGGTTCAATACCATCACCGAAATACTCTGAAGTCCCTGCCTCATCATGCTGGGAAACCCGACAAAGAAAATATTTTTCAAGACCGCAGGATCACGCGAAACCTGCCTGATTGAAAATCTGCTTTGTGTCTTCCCTGTCAGATAAGGAATGATCAAAATCACTGCGCTGATATACTGAGAAATAGCCGTTGCAAGTCCAGCACCTGCAATCCCCATGCCACACCCAAAAATCAGCAGCATATCACCAAAAATATTAATGATTCCACCTGAAGCCAGACCAATCATGGCATAAAATGCTTTTCCCTCATAGCGCAATATATTATTCATCACACATCCTGCTGCCATAGCCGGCGCGGCAATCAGGATATACGTTGCATAGCTTCTGGCATACGGCAGTATGGTATCTGTGCTTCCCAGCAATCTCATCAGTGGATCCAGAAACGTCAATCCCAGAATCATAATCAGAAGCCCACATAATATGGACAGAAAAAAACTGGTGGAGGCAAATATCCTTGCCTCCTCAATGTGCTTTGCTCCCAGTTTTCTGCTGATATTGCTTCCTGCACCATGCCCCAGCATAAATCCAAAAGCCTGTATGATCGCCATTAAAGCAAACACAATTCCCGTTGCACCGCTGGCGCTGGTTCCGATGCTGCTGACAAAATACGTGTCCGCCACATTGTAGATATTCGTCACCAGCATGCTGATCGTTGTCGGCACACTCAGACTCAGAATCAATTGCTGAACCGGCATCTTTGTCATTTTCTCATAGTCGTTCTGATATACTGTACGACTCATCCTATCACCCTAATTTCCATCACAGGCTACTATCAATATCGTTTCTGCCGCCTATTCCGTTTTAGAATCAGATACTGTATCCGCTGCGGATTTTTGTGTCTTAACATTAAACAGAAAGAATCCGACTGCAATCAGGAATATAAAAATAGAGATAAACTGTGAGGTCGAAATCGTTCCGACTGCGCCTCTCTCATCTGCCCTGAAGTACTCAATGACCGGTCTTCCGATGCTGTACAGCAACAGATAAAGTGCTGCAACATTGCCCTTGTATTTTGTCTTTCTTGCATAAATCATCAGAACAATCGCCAGTGCAAGATCTGCGCCTGCTGAAAAAAGCTGTGTAGGCAGCAGCTTCACGCCTGCCGGAGCGAGACTTCCATCCGGAAATACCACTCCTATTGCAGAGTCAGTCTCTCTGCCGTAGCAGCAGCCGGCAAGAAAACAGCCTATTCTTCCAAATGCCTGATTGACTGCGACCTCCGGAGCCAGAATATCAAAATACTGCAGAAAGTTCAGTTTCTTGATCCTACAATAAATATAAATTGTCAATATGCCTGTTATGATACCGCCATAGACTACAAAGCCCTCTGATCCGATGACTGACAACGGATCCTGCAAAAACGCCTTAAATTCAACCAGAATATATAGAAGCTTGCCGCCCAGAAATCCAAAAAGCAGCACACAAATCGCAATATTCGTTGCATCGTTCTCGCTTAACTGATACTTTTTAGCACGATATCCCAATAATAAATATGCAGCTAAAAAGCCTAAGCCTATCATTAATCCATATCCATGTACTGTAAAATGTCCTATTGTAAATAAATCGATTTTCATTCTGTTTATCCCTTCTTTTATACACTCTCTGTTTAGTCCGTTCAGACAGATAATAACACAATTACAATATGATTGCAAAGCGTACGCAATCCGGCTAAACTGATAATCCATATCCGGTGATTAATTCCACACAGATATCAGGAAGTGCCCCGGATAGATAATCCAATAAAGCCGGATCATCATGATAGTGTTCTCTTACCATCCTTCTTAATTTCTCTGTCAGCTTTTCCTCCAGTTCACCGGGAAACTGCTCTGACTGAGTTTGTCCCACTGGCAGCTCTTTGATCCATGCCCGTACTTTCCTCTGATCCAGCAGCTCACGAAGCACGACTCCGCATATATTATAAAACTGGGTTTGAAAGTCCGTATGATCGGCTGTCAGAGTTTCTATGATCCACTCCGTCGGAAGAGCCTGTAACAGGATCTGCTCCAGACTGATATCTGTAACATACCGCTCTATCGCATCAATCCCTGTCAATTCTCCTATCGGTCTGATCGTCGGATAGTCCATGGTAATGATCGAATCCTGTGGTGCAAACCTGGGATCATAGAACTTAAAAAATCCCGCAACTCCCTTTATCACTGTATCATGATAGTTAACATTTCCATAAGCCTGAAATATTTCAACCAAATGATTATAGGACACCCGCACAGATTCTATTTTCTTCAGTACCTTCTGATACCCCTCTTCATAGGCTCTCCTTGCATTTTCACCCTGTTTCGCAGTTGTCATTGCTCTGATGGTATCTTCTTTGTTTATGACATCACTGTCATACGTGCTTTCTTCATGATATTCACGTAAGCAGTAAAGTACCGCACCCATCAGCTGCTCCGCCGTTTCATATGTCACAGAGGTGCTTTCATTTCTTGTATACTTTGCTGTCAGTTCTGCTACAATCGGCAGCAGCTCTTCCATAGCATAGCTACTCATCCTCTTCACCTGGCCTCCATCTGGTCGGTGTATTCTGTACCGACATAAAGTCATGTGTATTCATACGCACCTCTCTGGCAAACTGCTCCAGCACGGTATCCTCCAGATGCTCCAGAGAACCCTCACACTCTGAATCAAATGCTGCACGCATGTACTCAATCAGCTCATCATCCGTTGCCCCGTCCAAAGATTCGTTCTTAAATAAATAGAAGATATCCTGCAGTCTTCCCATAGTATCCACATAATTATCCTGATAGAGATAGGGAGAATCACAGAATGCAAAGATCAGCTTCGGCAGAATTCCTTCTCCGAATTCTACCCTTCTCTGCTCCTTCAGGCTGTCCTTTCTCTCTGCGACAAGAAGTCCGGCCTCCTCCTCACTCAGGCTGAGTCCGAACTTCTCTGTATACTCATTGGTCTTGATCACATTTGCAAGCTGCGTCTGCTCTGTCATCAGCTGTAACCAGTTTGGTTGATCCATGATATCCACTCCTTCTAAAAATGCATTTCATGATTATGTCTGAACATTATACTGCCA
>CAYRJT010000095.1:0-8502 GCA_964424675.1 uncultured Lachnospiraceae bacterium | reverse complement strand
TGTCTGGTCTGCTGCCATGTATTATTCCTCCGAAAGTATAACGAACTCTCCGCTGATTATAGCATTTTATTTTTCGCCGGACAAGACCATATCGATGATATTGGACAATGGTTCCATGGTATTCAGTGCCTCCTCCAGTGTATTGGTCTGTGCGCCGACCTCTACGAGCAGGCTTCGCGGTCTGTAATGCATATTATAACGGTATCCCTTCAAATAAATCTTACGGGCAAGGTTCGGATAGTACTCTGCACTCTTGAGCTGCAGCTGAAATGCAAATGCCAGATTATCCTCTATATATGGATTGGGCAGGTATTCGATATTCCCCAGTTTTGTTGTTCTCGACAAGCCGTTAAACAGCATGAACTGTGCCATCTGTTTTCCGTCAACCTCTGTTACAAGTCTGCGGTTTTCTGCCACCCCGTCTCTATGTATGTCAATGATGATTTCTATGCCCGGATACTCAGTCAGGATCGACTCCAGTGCCGGCTCTGCATTTGCATAAGCATAATCTCTATTTTCCACATCATATCTGCCGCGATGATGTAGTACCTCATACCCTGCTTCGGTCAGCAGTTCCGTCAATCTTGCCCCGACACCGACCACCGTCGTCATCTCATCGCCCGGAATGCTGTCCACATACCCCTCCTGTGAATGGGTATGATAGATCAGTATCTTAGGCCCTGATTCCTTAGCCTGCAGATCGAGATGCATATCCTTTTCCAGCATCTGATCCGCTGCCAGCTGTGTGGCATCAATATTCGTTGTTTTATCAACGGTATAGAAGTTGCCGAGTAAATATGTAAAATCCTGCAGATCCTCCTTGGAAAATTCTATCACCGGCTCATTTTCTGTCTCTGTTTCATGCTCTGCATTTTCTTCTGTCATGTGATCCACAATGTCCTGTTCCGGAGTGATGATCATCGGTGTTTCTTCTGTTCTTTCTGCCTCTTCATCTGCTCCTTCATTTTGAAGAATGGCTTCATATGCATTTGCATCCTCTATCTGCGTTTCATACTCTCTTTCATCCTCTGCATAAGCGACAACAGGAACCGACTGCAGGATCACATTCATCAATGTATCTGCTGCCGTCATATGTACAGGCTGATCTGTCTCAAAGATGCTGTTTTCTTTCTCCAGCAGATACATAAATGACGGCAGATGTGTTTTCATAATGCCCTCCTGCAGCATTTCTTCCAGATAAACAGCGGGTCTGATATCCCTGATGACCACCTCTGAAAGCCGAAAATCCGAAGTCTCCTGCACTGCATAAAAGCACCCTGATAAGATCAGGATGCTGAGCAAAATAATACCGATTTTCTTTTCGCGTCTATTTTGTCCCATAAATGATTATATGCATCAGGCAAGCGCAATATTCAAAGCTTCTGAAATCGTATATCCCAGACGCTTGACGGTCTCATCAATATTTTTCGGAGTCATATAGAAGTTGCCCAGTTCCCGGTTTCCCTGAAAGGTCTGTGCAGTCGCATCGCTGATGATGGTCGCCGCATCTACTACAGTCGGTACACCGATGGCAATGACCGGAACACCAATACTTTCCTGTGTAATGGCATTGCGATGATTACCCACTCCTGACCCTGGATGGATGCCTGTATCTGTGACCTGTATCGTCCGGTTCAGGCGTTTTGTACTGCGTGCCGCCAGTGCATCGATTGCAATCACCACATCCGGGGTGGTCTCCTCTATGATTCCCTTTACGATCTCTGATGCTTCCATGCCGGTCTGTGCCATGACACCCGGAACAATGGCGCTGATCAGGTTGACCTGTTCCTTGCCATAAGCTGCTTTTCCATACTCTTTAATGATATGCCGCGTGATCATCATATTATTCACAACATTCGGTCCCAGTGCATCTGGCGTCACCTCGCGGTTACCGAGTCCAACGATCAGTACCGCCTTTTCTTCTGTGGATTCCGGCAGCAGCGCGCGTACCTGCTTTGCCAGTTCTTCCGAGATCTCACTGTGATAATCCTCATCCGGCTCCGACATATTAGGAGCCTCCAGTGTAATGTATGTTCCCATCGGCTTTCCCAGCTCCTTTGCTCCATTTTTGCTTTCAATGACCACCTTCTTGATCCGGATACCGCTCTCCTCCTCGTAGGACTCCTCTACACGCACGCCCCTGACATCTTCATTTTTTTCCTCTACACTCTCCTTGGCCTCCAAAGCCAGATCCGTTCGTATATGAATATCCATGATTCTATTTCCTTTCTGTCCTGCTTGGCTGACTTTTGGCCTGCATCATCATTTTCTGCAAATTCTTCTTGATTTATACTTGACAGAATCGAAAATCTCTACTAAACTAGACTAGTGTCCGCGTAGATACGTCCGTGTCCGGAATTCTACGTTGTTCTGATTAGGGACATACGGTAACAGTTATTTTTGCGTAATAGGAGGTGTGGGTCTTGGCTAATATCAAATCAGCAAAGAAGAGAATTCTTGTAAATGAGACAAAGGCTGCAAGAAACAAAGCAGAAAAGTCAAAGGTTAAAACTTATGTAAAGAAAGTTTACGCTGCAATCGAAGCAAACGATAAAGAGGCTGCAAACGCTGCATTACTGGAAGCAATCTCAGTAATCGACAAAGCGACTTCCAAGGGTGTCTATCACAAAAGCACATCCTCAAGAAAAGTTTCTCGTATGTCAAAAGCAGTTAACAAAATCGCATAATTGTTTAACAATATAAGAAACATATAAAAAAGAACCTGCACCGTCATGCAGGTTCTTTTTATTTCACACTATACCACCGATAACGCCATCAATATAGCAGAATTCCAGTAAATTGTAACCTCATTTGTTGAATAGCTGTCCAGATCATCAATATAGACTCTGGCTGGAGCAGCATCCCTCAGTTTTTCCTGCGTACATGCATCATGAAAGCCCTCGTCCGGTCCGCCGACCAGCATCCCGCACATTGCCTGACGTTTTGCTGCAGATGGCCTGTGGTGAGGATTCTCAGGAGATACCGTTCCCGATCCTGTCACAAAGCAGACTGCATTCGCATTTCTGCCAAACAGATAATGCACCTGTTCTCTGGCTGCTTCCAGATATTCAGATTTTCCGGTAATACGGTATGCATCATATAAATGATAGGCATTGTTTGCTACATACATATTGGAGCCCCATTCATACTCAGGCAGTGAAAATCCATAGGCATCCTTTCTTGCATAGCCCAACAGCATATTCGCATAGTCCACGATGGACTGCTCCAGCTGCTTGATCAGTTCTTCATCCACAGGATACTGGCGTGTAGACAGATATGCAGCATTTCCGAAGGAACCTACATCCGTCCAGCCATAGCCATATATCATGCCCTTTTTCAGCTGTCGTCTGACATCCTCGTGATATCTCTCCTCACCTGTCGTTTTGTACAGCTCCGCAGCTGCCCAGTACCGCTCATCCACATCAGAGCTGTCACAGTACTCTCCTGTCACAATATCTTTGGGATTCTTGAACCCGCCCGGCAGAAACATTCCCTGCATGGCATCATATGCCTTGATTGCTGCCCGCAGACATCTCTTTGCAAATACTTCATCGTAGTCCATATAGAATCTGGTTGCCATCGCCATCACTGCCGCAAAATCTGCTGTCGCAGTAATAGACGGTGGGCAGATAATCAGCTCTTCTCTTTCGTCCTCCGGCATGACCGGCAAATCCGGGAAGCCTGCACAGGTCACCTTGTGATAAACCTCTCCGCTTTCAGGAATCTGCATCTTCAGCATCCATTCCAGTTCAAAACGCACCTCACTGAGTAAATCCGGCACTGCAAGTGTACTCTCCGGAATATTCAGATCCTGTTCAAACTGAGCCGGATCATTTTCATATGCCAAAAGCAGATCAGCCACTGCTACGGCTGCTGCCACAATATACCTTCCGTAATCACCGGCATCATGCCAGCCGCCTCTGACATCCAGTGTCTGATTGGTTCCATGAATGCGCGCCGGCGTATCATGACAGCTCGGATGTGCAAATGCACCTGCGTACTTTTCCTGAACCTCTACACCGCATCTTTGCAGATAGAAGAACCTCAGCAGGTCATGCGTCACCTGATCATATACATGGTCTCCGATTGCAAACGGCATGGAAGGCTTGCACCCCTTTGCCTGTATGCAATACTCGCCCGGCTCTGTTACATCTGTAAAGTCGGCAATATAATCTATCTCTCCGGCATGTTCATTTTTCACAGGTTCTGATAATGATCCGGTATATACTATCTTTCCGCTTTGCAGATTCTTTACTTCAAAGGTTTTCGGCACATTACCACGCAGTACCGCGCTTTTACGGCTTCCTGTTTTATAACCGATCTGATCGGCAATGATCTGTATCATGTCGTTTCCTCCTTGCTGAGTACCTCCACTCAGTCTGTCTTTATGATCTTCCGGTATTTCGGCCTGTCTCTATCGCCTGCTATGATCTCTCAAACGGATATACAATGCCATATTTCGCACGGATTCCATCCATGATTTTCATGACCTTGATGGTTTCGGCATGCGGCATCTCCTGACACTCTTTCTTTCCTTCTTTCACTGCCTTTATGGCAGCACGTACTTCATACTCATACCCAGTAATCTGATCCGGCGCCTGATAGGTTGCTATGATCTTGCGATCCAGATCATAGATATTGATCTCTTCATAATCATTGATATTCTCAATCTGGATAAAGCCCTTGTCACCGTTGATGATGCCTCTGCGGTCTGTCTGTGCATATACAGTCGTGTAAAGATTTGCCATCCTGCCATCCTGATAGGTGAACACAACTGTATCCTGTCCGTCTACACCGGTCGGAGTCTTCACACACATCGCATCTGTCCTTACAATCTGATCTCCAAATACCATCAATGCAAAATTGATCGGATACACCGTCAGATCAAGCAATGCTCCGCCTGCCAGTGCCGGATCCATGATGCGCTCAACATGGTGGATCACATATCCCAGATTGGCTGACAGCGAGGTAATCTTTCCAATCACGCCGCTTGCCACGATTTCATCAATCGTCTGTCTCATGGGCATATATCTCGTCCAGATAGCCTCCGTCAGTAATAAGCCTTTATCCTCTGCCATTTTGATCATTTCTTCTGCCTGTGCAGTATTTGCGGCAAATGCCTTCTCGCACAAAACATTCTTACCGTGTGTCAGACACAGCTTCGTATGCTCACAGTGATGTGAATGCGGTGTCGCCACATAGATAAGCTCCAGTTTTGGATCAGAAACCAGCTCTTCATAAGAGCCATAAGACTTCTCAAATCCAAAATCAGCTGCCAGCTTTGCTGCGCGCCCTGCATCTCTTGCTCCGACTGCGTATAACTCCACGTCGTCTCCTGCTGCTTTCATTCCCCGCAGCGTAGTTGCCATGGTCACTGCGATTCCGCCTGCTCCTAAAATTCCTATTTTCATAACCGATCCTCCTGTTCAACAGACACTACATGATTCTCCTTCACGGTTACAGAACTCATATCCTCGATAAACTGTGAAAACTTACTATACTTGTAATCGCGGATATTGAAGCCCTTATACTTCTTCTCCAGCTGTCGTTTCATCTCACTCATATTGACCTTGCCATCCTTGCTGGCAAATACCAGCTCACGTACCGTTGCCTCGATCTCGCTCATTGTAATCTGGCTTGTCACAGGTCTGACATTCAGAGATTTGCCCTGCTGCTTCACCTCGATACTCTTACAGCTTCTAAGGAACTGTGACAGCTGTGAATAACCATAGTTTCTGACATCAAAGTCAGGATAACGGCTGTTCAGCTTGCTGCCGACTTCTCCGGCTGTTGTGACCTTATCCTTAGCGTCATTGTCAGCAATGATCTTCAGGATGGTCTCTTCTATGATTTCCTTGGATGCGAAATTTCCTTTTGAGGCTCCCGCAGCAGTCTTTTCTTTGGACACTCCTGTCTTTGTTGTTCCCTCAGTCTCCGTATCATCATCGTCTGTATCTTCTGATGCCAGAATCTCCAGATATTTAAACAATGTACAGGAAACAATAAATGCTTCATTCGTCTTCTGCTCGCCCATACCAATCACCAGCATACCCGATTCTCTGAGTCTCGAAGCCAGTCTCGTAAAATCGCTGTCGCTTGATACCAGACAGAACCCATCTACATTGCCTGAATACAGGATGTCCATCGCGTCAATAATCATCGCTGAATCCGACGCATTCTTGCCCTTTGTATAGACATACTGCTGAATCGGTGTCAAGGAATTCTCCAGTGCCACCTTCTCCCAGCGCGGAGCCTTCTTATTCGTCCAGTCCCCGTAGATTCTCTTATAGGTTGCAACCCCGTAATTTGAAATCTCATCCAGTATATACTTAATGTATTTAGACGATACATTCTCCGAATCAATCAATACTGCCAGTCTCTTTTCATTACCTTCCATAATAATCCTCATTTTCTTGACATTTTGTGTGATACTTTACATGGTAATTTGTGCAGTGCTTTGCAATGCGCTCTAACAATTATATCATATCATCTATTATTCCATCACACAAGTATGGAACAAATCGAGGGCAATGTTTCATAGTAACTTTTTTATGGCAACTTTTTTATGGATTTTTCATGGATTTTTCATGGTATTGGGAGCCTTATTGGACAAGTGAAGTCCCAGATGTTAATAGGAATTCCAAACGAAAGACAATCAGATGCATGTCAGATTGATTCTGGACAAGTCAGTCTTGATAGTGTTGATTCAACCTCCAAAGAAATGAGATAATCCTGTTTCTTTGGAATTTGTACTGGAGTTGCATAAGTCCACTTGTCCAATATAGAAGAGTACAAGATTCTGCTGATATTGTTTTGGAATTGTTGGTGCTTTAGAAGCATACCACTTGTCCAGCAATCCATAAATTGCCATACCATTTCGCCCTACTCAATCTGTAATACACCACGGATAATCAGACGATGGCTTCCGACGAACAGTGGTGTGCAGGTAATCAGCGTCAGCTCGCTCTGATCCAAATCCCGTGACAGTACTGACACGTCCTCTGGTTCTACAACAAAGCTATCTGTGACTTCATAGGTGAATGTTCCGTCTAATGTCTCGATCTCGACTGTATCTCCGGGTTCTATCTCATCCAGACGGTTGAAAAATCTTCCGAATACATAGTTTCTGTGTCCGGCAATGGCACAGTTACCAATCTGTCCCGGCAGTGCCGTCTCTTCCATATGACCAAGCGCACTGCTGATCACACTTGAGGACGAGCCCTCTCTGATACCCTCTTCCAGATTGATCTTTGAAATACGAAGTACCCCCAGCACCTCGCCATTCTCGAGTGCTTTTTGTGTTTCGCTCATAGTCTGTGACAGATCGATGTCCTGAGCACCGATCTGACCTTCTTTATCCTTGACACCACTCTGATTTACAGCCGCAGAAGCCGCTGCCACATCCTCCGTATTGACCACGATCACGCGTTCCTTCTCCTTTGCAAACTGTGACACTGCCATACGGCTTCTGACATAATCAACCACATTCACAGTCAAAACCGCTGTCATCAATAAACATCCAGTAACGGTAAGCAGGCGACCTAACAGCCGCCTGTAATCATTCATCTCTTGTTCTCTTTTACCTGACATCTTCATTCTGATATTCCCTGCCGACCTGATTTTATAGTCCTTTGATGACAATCATACTGACTGCATTTCGTCATCCTCACACTCATGTTTTCTTCGACGCCGCTTCCCACTCCTGCTCAGATATATTCCTCCGCCTGCCATGCCTGCGCCTACGATAAACAGGATTGCCGACCCGACAAATCCACCTGTCTTTGGCAGCTTCTTTGTATGCATCGAAGCCTGTGCCGCAGCCCACGCAGTCAGTGCTTCCTGACTGTAGCCAACTACGATTTTCGGTGTGCCCGGATCATTTGTAGTGGTGGTATGGTCAGCCGGTGTATCTGGTGTATCAGGAGTTCCAGGAGCTCCCGGAGTATTTTGGGGCGTGGCCGGAGGGACCGTTGACTGGTTTATGATACTGCTGATCTTAGGAGCTGTATATGCTGCATCCAAATATAATCCATCTAAATTGCCATGTGCATCTAACGTAAAATAATACAAAGGCGCCACTGCCGGATCAAAGAGAATGCCTGACGGTGCTGCTGTTTCCTTGCATATATATTTACCTGCACGCAGTGTCTGTGCAGACATATCAATGGATACCACGCCGCCGGCATTGCTCGTTCCTGTCGTAAGCGGCGTCGTACATCCTGTATCTGTGCCCTCGTAAACTGTAAATTCTGCGCCTGCCACTGCACGTCCGTATTGATCATGCTTCATAAAATTTACATGAAACAGAGAGGGGTGATTGCGGACTACAAATTCATAAGATTTGACTGATGTGCTGCCAACTGCCGGTGTTAATGTACCGGTCAGATTATCTGCTGACGGATCATAGGTAAAGCTCCTTGTAGTTTTCACAGAAGTATCAATCGTAACGCCTGAAGCAATGCTGCGAGGCAATCCGACTGATGAGAATCCATCCGGCGCTTC
>CAYRJT010000094.1:0-8651 GCA_964424675.1 uncultured Lachnospiraceae bacterium | reverse complement strand
TTGAACGATAATTTCAATATCAGACCGGAGTATGTCTCCAGCCATAATGCTTTTTCAACAAAGATATGTGAAAGAAAATACAGTCATATATTTCTGCAGGACAGCGCATATCAGAGCCTGAAGGATGTGTTGGAGCAGTATGACTGTGAAGATTATACCTATATCATTACAGACTATAAACATGTTTTTAAAGACTTTAATCGCTGCAAGCTGCTGAGGCGGCCATTGTCATGCCTGAATCTGGGAGATGTATTCAATGATAAATGGGTTCAGGAACAGTATCAGGCACCGATGGAAAAAGAAAATGTGGAATTTCCGAAGGCAAAGGTACTTCTGGTCGATGACAATATGGTCAATCTGAAGATTGCAGCAGGTCTGCTGGAAAACTTTAAAATCAAAGCAGATTCCGTACAAAGCGGCGTAGCCTGTATCGAGATGCTGAGAAAAGAGAAGTATCATCTCGTACTGTTAGATCAGTTCATGCCGGAAATGAACGGGATAGAGACCTTGAAGAGCATCCGAAGGATTCCTGGAGAATACTATAAAGAACTCCCTGTTTTGTGCATGACTGCTGATTTTGGCGGTGAAGTCAGAGAACACCTGATATCGGAGGGATTTCAGGATTATATAGCAAAACCGATTAAGATATACTATCTTGAACGTTTTCTGAGAAAATATCTGCCAGAAGAGTTAATGGTGCTGGTCAAGAAGGATGCATCCCAGGAACCAGTCAAGCAGCAGGTGGCTCCTGTAGAAGACAAGGAGTCATTAAGTCTGCAGCCTGCAGCTGGAATCATGACAGTCGGAGGCAGTGAGGAAACATATCTGACCATATTAAATACCTATTATAAAGAGGGGCTGGATAAAATCAAGGAAATTCCGGATATTTATAAAAGAGGCGATATACAGCTGTTTACGACAAATGTACATAGTGTCAAAGGCAGCTCGGCAAGCGTTGGTGCACCCGGAATATCAGGAGTCTTTAAAGCACTGGAAATGGCAGGTAAGAGTCAGGACATTGACTATATAGAGAATCATCTGGATAAGGCCTTAGAGCAGTTTGGCGTTCTGCTCGAAGAGGTTCGTGTCTATCTGTATGAGAAAGGGGCTCTGGAGGCCGATATAGATGCTGACAGTGATGAAAATACCGGAGTGGAAGAAAAGCTGAGACGTGATGACATCATGAAGCTAAAGGATGCACTGGATCAGATTAATCTGAAATTATGTGAAGAGCTGATCGGCGAGCTGACAGCACATCATTATGGTAAGAAAAATAATCACAGCCTTGCCGCTATTAAGACAAGCTTTCAAATGTTTGATTATCATAAAGTAAAAGAGCTGATACAGGAACTTCTGCAGGAATTGGCATAAAAAATACCTCATTCCAATATATTAAAGTAAATAGGAATGGGGTATTTTATAATGGATACAAAACAGGAATTCAATTTATACAAAGACATACAGGCCAGAACAGGCGGTGAGATCTACATAGGAGTTGTAGGGCCTGTCAGAACCGGCAAATCTACATTTATCAAAAGATTTATGGATCTGATGGTAATACCGAATGTTAAAAACGAATATGAACTGGAGAGAACCAGGGATGAACTCCCTCAGAGCGCCGGCGGAAGGACGATCACTACAACAGAACCGAAGTTTATCCCTCAGGAAGCAGCAGAGGTTGTGCTGGATAGGGATGCAAAGACGCATGCAAAGGTCAGAATGATTGATTGTGTCGGATATATGGTAGAGGGTGCATCCGGTCATATTGAAGGCGCTCGTGAACGGATGGTCAAGACACCATGGTTCGATCATGAGATCCCGTTTACACAGGCAGCTGAGATCGGGACAAAAAAGGTTATCAATGATCATTCTACAATCGGCATCGTGGTCACAACCGACGGATCCTTTTCGGAAATAGCACGTAATCAATACATACCTGCAGAAACGCAGACAATCCAGGAACTGAAAAGACAGAATAAGCCCTTTATTGTTCTGGTTAACACGGAAAGACCCTACGGTGATGAAGCCAACCGGATAGCAGATGAAATCTCACAGCAGCATCAGGTGACGGCATTACCGGTCAATTGTGAACAGCTGAAGCGTGAAGATGTCAACAGAATCATGGATCGGCTGTTATATGAGTTTCCATTATCGGCAGTTGAATTTTATATGCCGAAATGGATGGAATTATTACCGGATGAGCATATTGTAAAGACAGAATTAGTCACATGCATCAAGACACTGATGCAGAGTCTGAATGTTGTCAGAGATGTCAATGGCTCCAATATGGAACTGCCTAGTGAGTATGTCAGAAACTACAAGATTGATCAGATTGATACAGCGACAGGATGTGCCAGTATCAGCTTGGATATTGATGAAACATATTATTATGAAATGCTGTCAGAACTGCTGGGTGAGACGATTCAAAGTGAATATCAGCTGATGCATCTGCTGCAGGAAATATCAGTTATGAAAAAGGAATATACCAAGGTACAGAATGCGATGCAGTCTGTCAGATATAAAGGCTATGGCGTTGTGATTCCGGAACGGTCTGAAATTGAACTGTCAGAACCTGAAATTATTAAACACGGAAATAAATATGGAGTCAAGATTAAGGCAGAAAGTCCTTCTATACATTACATCAAAGCAAATATAGAAACGGAAATCACTCCGATTGTCGGAACCGAGGAACAGGCGGAAGACCTGATGAAATTTATATCTCAGACAAAAAATTCGGAGGAAGGAATCTGGGAGACAAACATCTTTGGAAAAAGTATTGAACAACTGGTCAATGATGGAATTGCAAATAAAATCTCAATGATCGGTGATGAAAGTCAGATGAAGCTTCAGGAAACCATGCAGAAAATCGTAAACGATTCCAACGGAGGGATTGTCTGCATTATTATATAATGCTATAATCAAGGGAGAGTTCGTGGAAGCGAAACGAATGAGAAGTTCAACGGAAGCAAAACGAATAGATAACAGGAGGAAACAAGTGATGAACGAGGTTTATTCTAAGTTGTTAAAATGCTATGAGAGTTTTCAGAAAAAGATTGATTTTAAGCCCGAGGTGGCACTGGTATTAGGATCAGGACTCGGAGATTATGCCAATGATATCAAAGTCGAAGCAACACTTGACTATCATGAAATTGAGGGGTTCCCGGTATCGACAGTACCCGGCCATGCCGGACAGTTTATATTTGGATATGTACAAAATGTTCCTGTTGTCTGTATGAAAGGACGCGTTCATTATTATGAAGGATATCCTATTTCCGATGTGGTATTGCCAACAAGACTTATGAAGATGATGGGGGCAAAGACATTATTTCTCACAAACGCATCGGGTGGTATCAACACAGACTTCGGAGCAGGAGATTTTATGCTGATTACGGATCATGTCTCTATCTTTGCACCAAATCCGTTGATTGGTACGAATATTGATGAGCTTGGAACAAGATTTCCGGACATGAGTGCAGTATATGATAAAGACTTACAGGATATCATCAGAAAGACTGCTGCTGATTTAAAGATCAAACTGCAGGAGGGCGTATATGCACAGCTGACCGGTCCTTCCTTTGAGGCACCTGCTGAAATCAGACTTCTTGGAAAGCTGGGAGTAGATGCAGTCGGAATGAGCACGGTAGTGGAAGCCATTGCAGCAAATCATATGGGTATGAAGATTTGCGGTATTTCATGTGTATGTAATCTGGCGGCCGGGTTATCACCGACACCGTTGACACATGAAGAAGTACAGGAGGCAGCTAATCAGGCAGCACCATTGTTTAAAAAACTGGTCACAGAATCAATCACAAGATTTTGACAAAAGAGATTGTAAAATACCAGATGTTGTGTTAAAATAAAAAAGTAATTTGGTAAGTACAATATTTTTTAGGAGGAAAAAAGATGAAAAAGAAATTATTAAGTGCTTTACTGTGTGTTACGATGGTTGCATCACTGCTCGCAGGCTGCGGCGGAAAGAAAACCTCTGCTACAACTGACGGTAAGGCAGAGCTGGCTCTGGTAACTGACCTTGGAACAATTGATGACAAGTCATTTAATCAGGGTGCATGGGAAGGTTTGAAGAAGTACGCAGAGGAAAAGGGTATTTCCTACAAGTATTATCAGCCGCAGGAGGCTACAACAGATTCTTACATCGAGACGATTGGTCTTGCTGTAGAAGGCGGTGCAAAGCTCGTTGTATGTCCGGGATACTTATTTGAAGAACCTGTATTTATTGCACAGGATACATATCCTGATGTAAAGTTCATCCTGTTAGATGGTGAGCCTCATAATGCAGACTATTCTGAGTACAGAACAAATGATAATGTTATGCCAATTTTATTCCAAGAGGATCAGGCAGGCTTTTTAGCTGGTTATGCAGCTGTTAAGGATGGCTTCACAAAGCTTGGCTTCATGGGTGGTATGGCAGTTCCGGCAGTTATCCGCTATGGCTATGGCTACGTTCAGGGTGCTGATTATGCAGCTAAAGAACTTGGAGTAGATGTTGAAGTTATGTACAACTATACAGGTGCATTTGCAGCAACTCCGGAAGCTCAGGCTATGGCAGCTTCATGGTTCCAGAACGGAACAGAAGTCGTATTCGGATGCGGTGGAGCAGTTGGTAACTCAGTTATGGCCGCTGCAGAAGATGCAGGAACAAAGGTAATTGGTGTTGACGTAGATCAGAGCAGTGAGTCTGCTACCGTTATCACATCAGCCATGAAAGAGCTTTCAAACTCTGTATATGATGGCGTTAAGGCTTTCTATGACAATACATTCCCTGGTGGAACAACGTCAGTATTTACAGCAGCTAATAATGGTGTAGGACTTCCTATGTCTGCATCTAAGTTCAACTCATTTACACAGGCTGATTACGATGCAATCTTTGCAAAACTTGTAGATGGTTCTATCTCTTTGTATAACGCAACTGATGATGGATCAACAGCAGATGTTACTTTGGAGAAAACAACAGTTACTTATGTTGAATAGTTTTAAATGAATCAGTTTCATAGAGGGGTGCGGTTTCGCACCCCTTTCTATTCTTTGGAATACAATGAAATCGGGGGAACACTATGGAATATATTGTTGAAATGCTGAATATTACGAAGGAATTCCCGGGAATCATAGCAAATGATGATATCACGCTGCAGATCAAGCCCGGAGAGATACATGCATTTCTGGGTGAAAACGGAGCAGGTAAATCAACTTTGATGAGCGTGCTCTTTGGTTTGTACAAGCCGGAAAAGGGCATTATTAAAATCAGAGGAGAAGAAGTCAAGATAGATGGGCCTCTGGATGCGAATAAATACGGAATCGGTATGGTTCACCAGCATTTTAAACTGGTACATAATTTTACGGTATTGCAGAATATCGTACTGGGAATGGAAACAGTCGAGCATGGAATGCTGAAAATGGACGAAGCTCGAAAAAAAGTAGTCATGTTAAGTGAGAAATACAATCTCTTTGTAGATCCTGATGCATTGATTGAGGATATTACCGTCGGCATGCAGCAAAGAGTAGAAATATTGAAAATGCTGTACAGAGATAATGAAATCCTGATATTTGATGAGCCGACAGCGGTATTGACCCCGCAGGAAATTGATGAACTCATGAATATCATGAAAGGACTTTCCGCTGAAGGAAAATCCATTCTGTTCATTACGCATAAACTGAATGAAATCAAACAGGTCGCAGACAGGTGTACAGTCCTGCGTCGTGGTAAATATATTGGCACTGTGAATGTGGCAGATGTTGATCTGAAACAGATGTCTGAAATGATGGTCGGCAGAGAAGTGAATCTGACAGTCGAAAAGGATGAAGCGCATCCGACAGATGTAGTCTTGGAGGTTGAGCATCTGACAGTGAAATCCACACACGAAGGTCATACAAAAAATGTTGTAAATGATGCAAGCTTTTCTGTTCGAAAAGGAGAAATCGTATGTATTGCAGGTATTGACGGGAATGGTCAGACTGAGCTCGTACATGCAATCACAGGACTTGGAGATATGAGTGCCGGAATGATCAAAATAAACGGTGAGGATGTCACAAAGAAATCCATCCGTTACAAAAATACGCATGGTCTTTCTCATATTCCGGAGGATCGTCATAAGCATGGTCTTGTGCTTGATTACAATCTTGCCTATAATCTTGTTTTACAGCAGTATTTTGATGAAGATTTTCAGCATATGGGATTTATGAAAAATGAGCAAATATATAAATATGCAGAAACACTGATTGAACAATACGATATCAGAAGCGGACAGGGTGCACAGACAATCACAAGATCCATGTCCGGCGGCAATCAACAAAAGGCAATTGTAGCAAGAGAACTGAACAGAAAGCCGGATCTATTACTTGCCGTACAGCCTACAAGAGGACTTGATGTAGGTGCCATAGAGTATATTCATAAGGAACTGATCAAGCAGAGAGATGAAGGCAAGGCGATTCTTGTGGTTTCACTGGAGCTTGATGAGGTTATGAATTTAAGTGATCGTATTCTGGTCATTCATGAAGGAGCGATTGTAGCTGATCTGGATCCGAAGAAAATAACGGTTCAGGAGCTTGGCCTTTATATGGCAGGCTCTAAGAAAGAAGGTGGCAGAGATGAGTGATCCTAAGAATAAGAAGAGGGCATTTGGAGGAATGGGACTTGCATCTTCTATATTTGCCATCTTAATTGGTTTGATATTCGGATTTGTGATTCTTTTATTATCTAATCCGGCACAGGCTCTGCCTGGATTCGCAACGATATTGACTGGAGCTGCAACACATGGAATCAAGGGAATCGGTCAGGTGTTTTACTATGCGACACCGATTATTCTGACCGGTTTATCTGTCGGTTTTGCATTTAAGACGGGTCTGTTTAATATTGGAGCACCCGGACAGTTTATAACAGGTGCATTCGGAGCGGTATATGTTGGTATCATGTGGACTTCATTAGGGAGTGCTCATTGGGTTGTGGCATTACTGGCTGCTGTTTTAATGGGTGCATTTTGGGGATTTATACCCGGAATTCTGAAAGCAATTTTTAATGTAAATGAGGTCATTTCATCCATTATGATGAATTACATCGGTCTGTATATTGTTAATTATACGACAAAAACGTATACACCGCTGTTCAATAATCTGAGAAATGAATCTAATAATGTAGCAGTAACGGCACAGATTCCGAAAATGGGAATGGATAAGATCTTTACAGGCTCCAGCCTGAATGGTGGAATCATCATTGCAGTGATTGTTGTGATTTTGATCAACATTATCCTGAATAAAACGACATTTGGTTATGAACTGAAGGCGGTAGGATATAATAAAGATGCAAGTAAATATGCAGGGATTAATGAAAAAAAGAGCATTGTTCTTTCTATGATGATTGCCGGTGCCATATCAGGACTTGCAGGGGGACTGTTGTATCTGGCAGGCAGTGGAAAGCATATTGAGATCGTTGATGTACTCGGCTCCGAAGGCTTTACAGGTATTTCGGTTGCACTTTTGGGACTCAGTAACCCCATTTCAGTCATGCTGGCAGGTATCTTTATTGCATATCTGACGACAGGTGGATTTTATCTGCAGCTATATGAGTTTTCAACAGAAATCATTGATATTATTGTTGCTGTTATCATTTACTTCAGTGCATTTGCGTTGATGGTGAAGATGCTGATCTTGAAATACAGAGTGTATCAGCAGGAAAAACAGGAAAATAAAGAAAAGTCGAAAACGAACATAGATAAGAAGAAGGGGGGCGTGTAAAATGGATGTCATTTATTTCATTTTTCAACAGACGATGTTTTTTACAATCCCTCTGCTGATTGTAGCGTTGGGAGGTATGTTCTCAGAGCGCTCCGGTATCGTTAATATAGCTCTTGAGGGTGTTATGACGATGGGAGCTTTTGTGAGTATTCTGTTTTTAAATCTCACAGGTGGGTTTATGAGCGGACAGCTGCAGCTGATATTGGCGATCCTGATTGCTATGCTGACCGGTATTATTTTCTCACTTCCACATGCGTATGCAGCAATTAATATGAAAGCAGATCAGGTGATCAGTGGTACTGCATTGAATATGTTTGCTCCGGCATTTGCCATCTTTATTGCAAGGATCATTCAGGGTGTACAGCAGGTAGAGTTCAATAATACCTTTAGAATTATGAGTGTGCCTGTCCTGGGAAAAATACCGGTACTTGGACAGCTGTTGTTTACCAATACCTATATTACAACATATATAGGGATCATCATATTGATTGCATCAACCATCGTACTTTATAAAACAAGATTCGGCCTACGTTTAAGAGCATGCGGAGAGCATCCGCAGGCAGCTGACGCCGCAGGCATTAATGTTTACAGGATGCAGTATGCCGGTGTTATGATTTCTGGTGCGTTAGCCGGGTTGGGAGGACTTGTCTATGTAGTGCCAACATCCACAAACTTTAATGCCACGGTGTCAGGCTATGGATTTTTAGCGTTAGCCGTGCTGATATTCGGACAGTGGAAACCGATCAAAATATTGTATGCGTCATTATTCTTCGGTTGTCTGAAAGCAGTATCAGCGGCTTATTCAGGCATACCATTCCTGAATGCATTGGGAATACCAAGTTATTTCTATAAAATGATTCCTTATATTGCGACCTTAATCGTACTGGTATTTACATCAAAGCATT
>CAYRJT010000093.1:0-8784 GCA_964424675.1 uncultured Lachnospiraceae bacterium | reverse complement strand
CTTTTTTTCTTCCAAAATTCGATTTCCCAGTGAACTTAAAAACCCTCGCAAAGTGCGTAAATTCAAGGATTTCTACATATTCACCCTTTGTAGACAACAGACCGTCTCCACATGCACCGTCTGGCTGAACTGATCCACAGCCTGCACTTTCTTAAGTTCATACCCACCATCACACAGTATCCTCAGGTCACGGGCGAGGGTGGCAGAATCGCAGCTGACGTAGACGATGCGGTCTGGCTGCATCTTGAGCATGGTGTTCAGGCAGATTTCGTCGCAGCCTTTGCGTGGAGGGTCTACTACGATCACGTCACAGGTGACAGGAGTGGCGGTGCTTGCTGCCTTCTCGTAGAAGTCCGGGAGAACTTCTTCTGCCTTGCCCACATAGAATTCTGCGTTGGTAATGTGATTGAGACGGGCGTTGTTCTTTGCGTCTTCAATAGCCTGTGGAATGATTTCTACGCCGTAAACCTGCTTTGCCTGCTTCGCTACGAAGAGTGAAATCGTCCCGATGCCGCAGTAGAGATCCCAGACGGTTTCATTTCCAGTAAGCTGCGCATATTCTAAAGCTTTACTATACAGCTTCTCTGTCTGGATCGGATTCACCTGAAAGAAAGACTGCGGTGAAATCTGAAATGCCACATCTTTAATATAGTCAGTAATATAGGGTTGTCCCCATAATACGATAGTTTGGTTTCCTAAGATCACATTTGTGTTCTCTTGGTTGTAGTTTAGTGACACGCTTGTCAGCTTGTGCGGTAATCTCTTCTCATTTATAATTTGCTCCTCTGTTTTTACCACCTTACTGTAATTCTCTTCTGACAATTCACCTTGCTGATCTTCTCCTGAACGTATTGCATCTACTACAGATACTTCAGCTTGATGACTATCAACAGCTTCTCTCAGTTTATCAATCAATATTTCACTCTTCGGTATCGTCTTCCCATTGATTACAAGGCATACCATCACTTCCCCAGTCCGAAAGCCTTCCCGAATCAATACATGACGCACAAGTCCTGTCCCTGTTGTCTCATCATATGCAGTAACATGACACTCCTTCATATAAGAAAGCACTGCTTCTAAAATCGCCTGGTTAATCGGCTGACCAAGAGCACAGTCTGTATTTGAAATGATATTGTGTGTTCTGCCTGCATAGAATCCGGTTATCAGATTACCATCTTTATCACACCCCACCGGAAACTGTGCTTTATTCCGATAATGAAAACCCTGCAGCATTTCCCCTTTTAAATTCATGACACATCTGTCATTCTCTCTCATCCCAATGATCGGATCCATAATACCATCAATCAATTCCGGCTCAAACTTCCCAATATGAATCAGATTATTACGAACCTTATTTTCCTTATATCGAAGCTGCGCTTCATAAGACAGTGCCTGAATCTGGCATCCACCACACTGCCTATAATACGGACATACCGGCTCCACACGATCCACAGACGGCTCCAATATCCGCTCCAGTCTGGCAAATGCATAATTCTTCTTCGGCTTGATAATCCTCACCTCCACCAGATCCCCCATCAAAGCATCCTTCACAAACAAAGTATAGCCATCAATCTTCCCAATCCCTTCCCCCTCAACTCCCATATCCTCAATTCGAACCTTCACTATCTCATTCTTCACATAATTCATAATCAAGCCACTCCTATCATAATCATCCCACAGAGTACAAAATCGTCGATTCGCCTATAGAAGAGTGGGATTTTGTGAATATGCAAGGAATTAGAAACACTTAGTATTCCGTACATAACCAGCAATTCCGTGACACGATGTCACGGAAAGGTTCAGCTGAGCCCGGAGCGAATCTGAACCGGTTGCGTTCATTCCCAAATATTTCCACGGAATACTTAGTGTTTCTTATTCCTGGAATCCTGAACAAAATCTAACTCTTCTATAGGCGAATCGACGATTCTATACCCTATCCTCTTACTCCTTCGACGTCTTCCTCACATTCGACTCCAACAACCTGTTATACCCCAGCCACCCATTATCAGCCGAGCTGGCAAAGAGCTCCGTCATCGTCTCCATCTTGGCATCCGTATTATCCGCAAAATTCAAAGCCACAGCCTCAACCAGTGCAGGCTTCTTCGGAGAACCATACTCATATTCCCCATGATGCGCTAAGATACAATGCTTTAATTCACCTAACAGCACCTTCGGAAATCCCGGAATTTCCTTTGCCTTTTCACCAATCATTTCACTGCCCATCACAATATGTCCTAACAGTTGACCGTCATCTGTATAATCATTTTCCGGAAATAAAGAAATCTCTCTTGTCTTCCCGATATCGTGAAAAATCGCCGCAGTAATCAATAAGTCCTTATTCAGCACCGGATAAGCCTTCGTATAATACTCACAGAGCTTTGTCACACTCAATGTATGCTCCAAGAGTCCCCCGACAAAACCATGATGCACTGCCTTTGCCGCCGAACTTTTCTTAAACGCTGTAATAAACTCCTGATCCTTTTCAAAAAACGATAGCGCCAGTTTCTTGAGATACTCATTGGACAATCCATTGATAAACCCTAAAATCTCAGCATACATTTCCTCTATGTTCTTGCTGCTGACCGGCAAATAATCCGCAGGATCATACTCACCCTCCCTGCAGCATCTGACACGCTTGACGCTGACCTGCAGAGCTCCCTGAAAACTATTGACATCACCAAAGACCTCAATGTAATCCAAAGTCTCAAAATCATCAATTCCTGCAGAATTCGGATCCCAGATTTTCGCGTCAATCGTTCCCGTCTTATCCTGCAGAATTACGTTCTCATACGGTTTTCCATTCTTCGTCACCGCCGACTGCTTGTGTTTACACAGGTAGATATCTGATACTCTGTCGCCCTCTTTAAATGCCTCAATATATTTCATTTTGCTTATATTCTCTCTTTCTTGACCATACTTCATTCCTAATTTATTTTAAAATCTATCGTTATACCGATATTCTGTCACGATCCTTCATACGATCTCTACTCCAGTGTCCCCAACGTGATATCATACGACAGATCAATATATCCATCCTTGCCCAGTCTCTTAACTGTCACTACTGTCAGGTCTCCCGGCTGACTCTTTAACATTGCTGCCTTGTAATCTTCAAAGGAAGTAATGTCTGTCGTTCCGATTTTGATAATCACATCACCGTTCTGAATCCCCTCGCGCATAGCTGGTGAATCTACAATCACCTCTGTCACATATGCACCTGTCGGAACTCCCAGATCTATATTTGCTGACTCTGTGACATCTGTGCCCTTGATTCCAAGATACGCAATATCTTGTCCATTAGAAAGCTTTTCAATTGTCGGAATGAGCTCTGATGCTCCATATGCCTTGATCAGATTGCTATTGTCTGCTCCCAGTGACTCCTGACAGATAATACCCAGTACCTTTCCTTCTAAGTTGATCAATACACCATTTCCGGTCTTGCTTCCATATATATCAGTTGTAAGCAGCTGCAGATTTGTATCGACCAGATTGACTGTATAGGTATTAGAGGTTACATAGCCCATTGCTACTGAGTCAACATAGCCAAGTGGATTCCCGACCGCTATAATCGGTGAACCAATCAAAGCACTCTGCTTGGTATTTCCCCACTTTGCAGGTGTTATTTCTTCGGATGTCTTTTCATCAATGGTTTCCAGCTCTACTGCAATGATTGCAAGTCCTGTATTCTTGTCATACTTCTTGATCTGCGCCGTTGCAATGGTTGCATCACAAAATTCTACCTGTATCGTCTCTGCTTTTTCGATCACACTTCTATTGGCAAGTATCAGCAGCTCTTTACCGTTATCAGCTACAATCAGTCCCGATGTCTGGTTCTGATTCTCATACGCATTCATGAACCAGTCAACATCAGGAGACAATCCTGTTACCGTTACAATTGATCTGCCTGCTTCAGTGGCTACACCATACAGCTTTTCTGATAATAATTTGTAATCATCTATTTCCAGATCAACCTTCTCTACCTTCTCTACGATCTGCGTGACCACAGGCTCCTTTTCCACCACTGTAGGAACTGCCTCCACCGGGGTCACTTCCGGAGCCTCGACCGGCTCCTCATCCTTTGGAAATTCCACCTTTTGCATTTCCTCCGGATAAAGCATCTGTGTAATATGTGGCTGAACCAGGAGAAAGGTAAATCCTGCAATCAAGCCAAAAAGAACAGCCAGAAACATGGTAAACAAAATCTTTCCAAACAGTCTCTTTTTGTTGATTGGTTTTTCTTTAATCGTCTCTTTGATAAATTCGAAATTCTCTTCTCCTGACGATTCTCCGTCTGTTACAGATTCAGCTGTCACTTCCGTTTCTTTCAGGTTCTCGTTTTCTTGTTCATCCATACGTTTCTCCTTCTCCAAGTCACTATGGTAACAATCTTTACTCATTATACTAGACAACCATATATTTTACAATACAAAATGCCCCTGTGCGAATGCTCAACCGTTGCGTAATCACGCAAACTCTGCTAAACTGTAAGATACACTTTCAGTAACAAACCAATAACAGATAATCAGGTAAATCATATGAATCAGAAAGTATTTAAAACATTAGAATTTAATAAAATACTGGAGCAATTATCCTCACATGCCGGCTCAGACGGCGGAAAAAAGCTGTGTCTGTCACTATTACCATCCTGTGATCAGCTTGAAATCGAACGTTCACAGACGCAGACGGGTGATGCTCTGACACGGCTTTTTCGAAGTGAAGCAGTGTCCTTTTCCGGTATCAAGGATGTCACTCCCTCTGTAAAACGATTGGATATGGGCAGCTCCTTGTCCATAGAGGAATTGCTGGGAATAGCCGGATTGTTAGAAGCAGCACATCGTATCAAAGCATACTCTTCCAAGGAAAATGATAATCTCCCTGATGATACCCTTACGGAGATATTTGATCTGCTGATGCCTCTGACATCTGTTTCTGCAGAGATTCGAAGATGCATTCTCTCTGAGGATGAGATTAGTGACGAAGCCAGCTCCGCCCTGAAACAGATACGGCGCAATATGCGCGTCACCAATGATAAGATCCATACTCAACTATCCCAGATGGTCAGCTCCTCTTATAAGGCCTATCTGCAGGATGCTGTGATTACTATGCGCAATGACCGGTATTGTCTTCCGATTAAATCAGAGTATAAGGCAAATGTCCAGGGTATGATCCATGATCAGTCTGCCAGCGGATCGACGCTCTTTATTGAACCTGCCGCCATTGTAAAACTAAATAATGATTTAAAAGAGCTTCATTTGCAGGAGGCCAAGGAAATAGAGATCATACTGGCAACACTCAGCGCAAAATGCGGTGAAGTAACAGAACAAATCACATTAAACTATCAGACTCTGATACAGCTTGATTTTATCTTTGCCAAGGCCTCACTTGCCATGGAGCAGAATGCGACAGCGCCCCTTCTCAATACAGAAGGACGCATCGTGATCCGTCAGGGACGCCATCCTTTACTGGATCCAAGATCAGTTGTTCCTACGGATATCCATCTGGGAAAAGACTTTGATCTGTTGGTCATCACCGGCCCGAATACCGGAGGTAAGACTGTTGCATTAAAAACAGTCGGGCTGTTATCTCTGATGGGACAATCAGGGCTTCACATCCCGGCACTGGATCGTTCTGAAATCTCCATATTTACAGAAATATTTGCCGATATAGGTGATGAACAGAGTATTGAGCAGAGTTTAAGTACTTTTTCCTCCCATATGACAAATACAGTAGCGATTCTGCAAAATGCAGATGAACATTCACTGTGCCTGTTTGATGAGCTTGGCGCAGGGACCGATCCGACAGAGGGTGCTGCGCTGGCGATTGCGATCCTAACGGATCTGCACGAAAGAAATATCCGTACTATGGCAACCACACATTACAGCGAGCTGAAACTTTATGCGCTATCTACTCCCGGTGTGGAGAATGCCTCTTGCGAGTTCAATGTAGAGACTCTGCGTCCTACCTACAGGCTCCTGATCGGTATTCCCGGAAAGAGTAATGCCTTTGCAATCTCCAGCAAGCTCGGACTGCCTGACTATATCATCGACAGTGCCAGAACACACCTGAATGAACAGGATGAAAGCTTCGAAGATGTCCTTGGCAAATTAGAAGCAAACCGTGTTACAATAGAGAAAGAAAAGCTGGAAATCGAGCAGTATAAGCTGGAAATACAGGCATTGAAAGAAGCATTAAAGAGCAAACAGGAAAAGCTGGATGCTTCAAGAGACAAAATCCTGGCCGACGCTAACGAGGAAGCTCGTGATATCCTGCAGGATGCCAAGGATCTGGCAGATGAAACCATTAAAAACTTTCAGAAATACAATCATGGAAAAGGTACGATTCAGGATATGGAACGTGCACGTGAAAAGGTTCGCTCCAAAATATCCAAAACAGGAAATTCTCTGTCAATGAAGCAGAAGGAAGTCCAGCGGAAGCAGTATAAGGCATCTGACTTCAAACTCGGAGAATCTGTCAAGGTTCTGTCCATGGGCGGTCTGTCCGGTACGATCAGCTCACTTCCGGATGCCAAAGGCAATGTTTTTGTACAATGTGGTATCTTGAGATCATCTATTCATATAAAAGATCTGGAAATAGTAGATACACCCGACATTACAGGCCCCGGCATCAAACACTACCACAACAGCAGCAACAGTAAAATGGATCTATCCAAATCCTCTGCCATATCAACAGAGATCAATCTACTGGGATTAACAGTTGATGAAGCGATCGCAACGCTGGACAAGTATTTAGATGATGCCTATCTCTCACATCTTCCGAATGTCCGTGTCGTGCATGGAAAAGGAACCGGTGCTCTCAGATCAGGTATTCATTCCTACCTGAAAAGAGTAAAGTACGTCAAAGAATTTCACATAGGCGCTTTTGGTGAAGGTGACGCAGGTGTCACAATTGTTACTTTTAAATAATCTAATCATTATCCATGCACAATGTGCAGAAAGGACCTGACCGAATGGCAAGTAAACAGAAAATACTGATTGTAGACGATGATACAAACATCGCTGAACTGATTTCTCTTTATCTGACGAAGGAATGTTTTGATACACATATGGTAAATGACGGAGAGCAGGCACTGACAGCATTTGAAACCTTTGAGCCAAATCTGATTCTTCTGGATCTGATGCTGCCGGGCATTGATGGATATCAGGTCTGCCGGGAGATCAGAGCCAAATCCTCTACTCCGATTATTATGCTGTCTGCCAAAGGAGAGATCTTTGATAAAGTACTTGGACTGGAGCTTGGTGCCGATGATTACATGGAAAAACCTTTTGATGCAAAAGAACTGGTTGCCCGTGTCAAAGCAGTATTACGACGCACGACCGGTACCAAAGCCACCGCACCTGTATCCGATACCAAATGTGTTGAATATCCGGATCTTGTAATCAATCAGACAAACTACTCTGTACTTTACTACGGCCAGTCAGTGGATATGCCGCCCAAGGAGCTGGAACTACTATATTTTCTTGCTTCATCGCCTAATCAGGTATTTACCAGAGAACAGCTGTTAGATCACATCTGGGGCTATGAATACATCGGCGATACACGAACGGTTGACGTACATATCAAGAGACTTCGTGAAAAAATAAAGGATCACACGGCATGGCATTTATCTACTGTATGGGGAATCGGCTATAAATTCGAGGTGAAGTAACTTGCACATGAAGCAGACGCTCTACTTAAAGTTCATACTGGCCTACCTGATCTTCGGACTGCTCAGTTTTGTCGCAATCGCAACCTTTACATCCGATCTGACACTTGATTATCTGATTCAGGACAAAGCTTCTTCCATCTATAAAGAGGCTACTTTAATTTCTACAAAATATGCCTCTAATTTCTATAAAGATGCCTTGTCAGCTGAGGATGTCAGTGACCAGCTGATTGCGATTGATACCTATGTGTCCTCTCCTATTTGGATTATCAATTCTGACGGTAATGTCATATTTAATTCCAGACAGGATATTTCCCCTGATAACCCTATCGTTATGGAGCATTTTGATCCTACCGATACCGGCAACCGTTTCTATATGACGGGTGATTTTTATGGGCAGTTTGACGAAAATGTCATCAGTGTATTTTCACCGATTACTTCCAATTTTAAAGTACGCGGTTATGTGGTCATTCATGCTCCGCTTAAAGAAGTAGAGTCATCCCGTGATAAACTGTTGAACATCTCCTATGTTACACTGGGAATTATATTTATACTGTCCACCACAATTTTGATTGTATTTACCGATATGGTATATATTCCACTCAAAAAGATTACAAAAGCTACCGAAGAGTATGCTGCCGGAAATCTGAAATATGAGTTTTCGGTAGATAAGGATGACGAAATTGGTTATCTCGCGGCTTCGCTAGGATACATGGCCAGCGAACTGAGTCGTTCAGAGGACAACCAGAAAAAGTTTATTGCGAATGTGTCACATGATTTCCGCTCGCCGCTCACCTCTATCAAGGGTTATCTCGAAGCTATGCTGGACGGCACGATTCCTCCTGAAATGCAGCAAAAATATTTAAAAATCGTACTAAATGAAACCAAACGGCTAACAAAACTGACCAGCTCTTTGCTTTCCCTGAATAATCTGAATACAAAAGGAATGCTGTTGGATACAACAGATTTTGATATCAATAAGATTATTAAGAATGTGACCGCTACCTTTGAAGGTACCTGTACGAAAAAAAGAATTTCCTTTAATCTGGTTCTGACCGGAAGAACTCTGTTTGTATCTGCCGATATGGTCAAAATTCAACAGGTATTATACAATCTGATTGATA
>CAYRJT010000092.1:0-8815 GCA_964424675.1 uncultured Lachnospiraceae bacterium | reverse complement strand
CAGGCCTGAAGCAGACCACCTATCTGTATAGCGGGGAGGAAGGGGATACGGATACATATTTTTTGAAATAGTAAGTGAAATTTCAATGCAATATTAGGTATAGTCAAAAACTGCATTTTGGTATATTATAATTATAGCACATTTCTTTTGAAAATCTTATAATCATATGATAACAAAAGTCAGGTGCTATTTGAATGTAATACTAATACAACACTATAATATTATAAAATGAGGAAGAGTAACTATGAAAAAGGCTATATCAATATGCCAGAAAATATATCCATGGATAATACTTGCGTTTTCTTATACCCTATCTGTTAGTTTTCTGATTTTAAAAGGACGATCATCTCTTGACAGCGATATGGCATCAGAAATGATTTTGGCTGATATGCTGAATCAGGAAGGGCGGATGATCTCTGATAATTGGTATGCATCTACCGGATTTCCGATTTTCACCGTACATCCTTTTTTACAGCTTGGCTTAAAATTATTTCCGAATGACTGGAATATGGCTCGCACTTTAGGCATGGCTATTATGCTTGCACTCTTGGCGGGAGCCTATTTTTTGCTGGCGCATGCGATGGACACAAGTCTTTCACGAAAGATTATTTTTTCGTCAGCAATTTTATGTCCATTTGGCTTTTGGTATATGAATCTTGTTACTTTTGGTGGATATTATCTGCCTGCTCTGATTATTATGATGATAGGAGCAGCTCTGGTGATTTTACCTATTTCTAAGACAGAAGCATTCAAGAAAAATATTATGGTTTTTATTTTGGCTGTTTTGGTTGCTTTTTGTGGTGGATTAAAGGATATTAGATGTCTGATGAATTTATATGTGCCACTCATTGTGGCTGCACTTGTGTTACTTGTATATAAAATCCATAGAGAACCTGATAGTTTATTGAAACTAAAATGTCAGGAATGGAAGCTCTTCTTGATTGCAGTGGCGTCTTTTGCAAGTAATGTAGCAGGATACTTGCTTAATACGTTGGTAATTGCAAAGAAATACTCATTTCAGGGAATGACAGAACAGACATGGAGTAAAATGAGTATCGAAGCATTGCTAAATGTTTGGAGTAAATTTTTCAGTCTGTTTGGATATCAAAGTGATGATTTTACAAATTCACTTGCGGGAAATCAGACTAATCCACAATTGTTTTCACTACAGGGAATTATAGGAGCTATAGGAATTGCAACTGCATTAATGATTGTGTTTTCATCAATCAGACTCTTGAAGAGATGGAATTACTTGAATTTTCAACAGCAGATTCTTGTGACTTTGTTTTGGAGTATTTTTATCATTAATGGTATCATTTTTGGCTGGACGGAAGGATATGAGTCTAACGTAACATACTGGGCTCCGTTGATTCCGTTTGCGATTTTAACGGTAGAGATTGAAATTGCTACCGAGCATTTTTCAATTCCTGCAATGAGAGAAATTGCTGTCATAGGATTTATATGCTGTATTTTCTGTACCAGTTATGCTACGATACGAGAGTATCAGACAGAGCCTATGCGGGCCAATCCGAACTTCATCAATATCAGTAATTGGTTGGTAGAGAATGGATATACAGAAGGCTATGCTTCATTTTGGAACAGTAATGTGTTAACTGTATTGTCAAATGGTAAGTTGGAAATATGGACGGTATACAACATGAATGATAGAGCAGTTCAACCTTGGCTGCAAAAAAAGAATCATATGGAACAGCCGCCGGAGGCCGAGAAAGTTTTTGCAATCATTGGCCCGGAAGATGAGATTACAGAAGAGGGAGCGGCATATGCAGATTATCAGCAGGCACAGATTGTTTTTACTGATGAGTATGGATTTTCAGTTCTTGAACTCAGTAAGTAATTATGAATATTGAATAAGCTAGAAGGGAAATATTGATACGTGATTAGTTTTAATGTTCCTCCGTATATCGGGAAAGAAGATAAGTATATCAAACAAGCTATAGAGAATCATAAGATATGCGGAGACGGGGAGTTTACAAAAAAATGTAATGAATGGCTGGAGCAAAGTACAGGAGCAACAAAAGCCTTACTTACAACATCATGTACGCATGCAACTGAGATGGCAGCACTGTTATCAGATATTCATGAGGGCGATGAGGTGATTATGCCCTCTTATACCTTTGTATCAACAGCTGATGCTTTTGTACTTCGAGGAGCAATTCCTGTTTTTGTTGATATTCGTCCGGATACCATGAATATTGATGAAAAATTAATTGAGGCGGCAATTACTGACAGGACGAAGGCAATTGTTCCGGTTCATTATGCAGGTGTGGCATGTGAGATGGATACAATTATGAATATCGCAGAGAAGTACCAGCTCAAGGTGATAGAGGATGCGGCTCAGGGAATTATGTCAACATATAAAGGCAGGCAGCTTGGAACACTCGGAGATTTTGGGTGTTATAGTTTTCACGAAACGAAAAACATGAGCATGGGTGAGGGCGGAGCACTTCTAATCAAGAACCAGGCCGACATAGAGACTGCGGAGATTATTCGGGAAAAGGGAACTAATAGAAGTAAGTTCTTCAGAGGCCAAATCGACAAATATACATGGGTTGATTTTGGATCATCATATTTACCAAGCGATATGAACGCCGCATACTTATATGCACAATTAGAAAATGCCCAGATGATATTTGATGATCGAATGAGAAGCTGGAAACATTACTATTCGAGAATAAGTGCATGGAATTCAAAGGGGTATTTGGAACTTCCCTTTATTCCTTTAGAGTGTACGCATAATGCTCATATGTTTTATATAAAGGCGCGGGATATAAGTGAGAGAACTAAGCTAATCGAATTTTTGAAGGAGAAGGATATTTTGACGGTATTTCATTATATTCCTCTGCACAATTCTCCGGCAGGAAAGAGATTTGGACGATTTGCGGGTACAGATCGGTACACAACAAGGGAAAGTGAGAGATTATTACGTCTTCCGCTTTACTATGGGCTGGAAGAGAAAATAGTAGATTACATATGTGATATGATTGAAAAGTTCTATCATTAGACAGACAGAGAGGTTCTATTATGCTCAGTAAAAAGATTTCATTTGTAATACCATGTTATCGTTCAGAGAAGACAATAAGATATGTGGTAAAAGAGATTATTGATCTTTTGTCAAATGTAAGCGAATGCTATGATTATGAAATCGTTTTGGTTAATGATTTCTCTCCGGATTGCGTGTGGAATGTTATCAAATCGTTGGCAGCGGAGAATCATAAGATTCATGGAATCTCTTTTCCTCAGAATTTCGGACAGCATGCAGCATTAATGGCTGGCTATAGGGCTTGTAAAGGAGATTATATTGTATCATTGGATGATGATGGTCAGACTCCGATAGATGCTTTATTCAGATTGATAGAGAAACTCGAAGAGGGGTATGACGTAGTATATGCTGATTACGCAGAAAAGAAGGAAAGCATATGGCGGTTGTTTGGAAGTAAAATGAACGATTTAATGTCTGAAAAACTGTTGAGTAAACCAAAAGAAGTGAAGATGAACAGTTTCTATATCATGAGGGCATTTGTTGCAGGGGAAATGACCAAGTATATTAATCCTTATCCATATATAGCGGGACTTCAGTTAAGATGTACCAAAAATATAGCCAATGTAACAGTAGAACATAGGGAACGTATAGAAGGTAAGTCTGGCTATACTATGAAAAAGTTGCTTTCTCTATGGTTAAATGGCTTTACAGCTTTTTCAGAGAAACCATTACGTATTGCAACAGTGATGGGTATGGTGGTTTCCTGTGGAGGTTTTATTTATGGCATCTACGTGATACTCAGAAAGATTTTTGATCCGTCTATTCAGTTAGGATATAGTTCAATGATGGCAGTATTGCTTTTTTCGGTAGGTGTGATTATGCTGCTGCTTGGGATTATCGGAGAGTATATTGGAAGAATTTATATCTGCATTAACAATGCACCTCAATATGTTATTAGTGAAATGACAGATTGTGATCAAGTAAAGGGAGAATCATAGAATGCAAAAGAAGGTTTTGATAACCGGTGGAAGCCATGCAGAACTTCCTTTGATTAATGAACTGCATAATTTAGGCTATTTTGTTGTTACAACAGGGAAGAATCAAGAAGGTATCGGACATCAGCATGCAGATCAATATGTGTTTGGTGATTTTTCAGATAAAGATTTTGTGTTGCAGCTTGCAAAAACGACGCAGGTTACAGGCATTGTTTCTGGCTGTAATGATTTTGCATATTTATCAACAGCGTATGCCTGCGAGAAGCTTGGCTTACCAGGACATGACAGTTATGCATTATCAGAAAAGATACACCATAAAGAACAATTTCACCGATTGTTAATAGAAACAGGTATAAGAGCACCTAAGCATATTGATTGTCATAAAGAAGAGGTAGAAGCACAGTATTCTGACATTGGATTTCCGCTTGTAGTAAAACCTGTTGATTTAACAGGAGGCAAAGGAGTATGTATATGTCATAACTTCTCTGAATTAATACCGGCCGTTGACAGGGCACTTTCTGTATCCAGGCAAACGGTTATTATGCTTGAAGAGTATATTGAGGGTGGCAACTATGGAGCAAGTTTTCTGCTGAAGAAAGGCCATGTAACTTCATTTTTCTGCGGAAACGAGCAGTACAGCAATAATAAGTACCTCGTATCGGGAGCATATGGGCCATCTGATTTAAGTCAACAGACACTATTTGAACTGATTCATCAGGTTGAGGCTTTGGCTCAAAAAAGTTTGTTGGTTGATGGGTTGTTTCATGTTCAGTTTATTGTAAACCAATATGGATTTCCGATTATGATTGATCCATGTCGCAGAACACCGGGGGATTTGTATGTCCTTCTTGCCGGATATTCTACAGGAGTCAATTATGCAAGGGAAATTGTAAAGGCTGAACTTGGATTTTCGATAGAAGATTCTTATGTGGAAGAGAGAAATTTTGTCGCAAGGGAATGTATTATGGCTGATTACAATGGAAGAATTAAGGATATTGAGATTAGCGAGGATATTGAGAAGAACATACGATATAAAATGATCTGGGGGAAAAAAGGCGATTTCATTGAAGATGATACGAAATATAAAGCAGGGATTGTTATTATGCAATTTCAGCACGCAGGTGATATGCGCAGAACGGTTGATCATTTTAAGGAGAAGGTAACGTTGGTTGTTGAAAGGCAAAGTTAGCTGAGAAAGGGGTACAGGAATGAAGAAGGATGTTTGCATAGGAGTTGCAGGTGCAGGAAGAGCTACTGAACTGCATATGAATGCCTTGCATCGATATAGTGGGGTACCGGTACGTTATAAGGGAATTACAGCAAAAAGATTTGAACAGGTCAATGCAGCAAAAGAGAAGTATGGCTTTGAATATGCAACACTTAATTTTGATGACTTATTAAATGATCCTGAGATTGATGTGATTGATATCTGCACACCGCCATATGTGCATGAAGAAATGATCATTAAAGCCATGCAGGCGGGCAAACATGTTATTTGTGAGAAACCCCTGTGTGGTTATTTTGGGAAGCCGGAGGATGAACTGCCGATTGGCACCAAGGTATCCAAAGTTAAGATGTATCAGGAACTTAAAGAATCCCTTGAGAGAATGAAAAAGGTGGTTGATCAGTCAGAACAGAAATTTATGTATGCAGAAAATTTTATTTATGCACCTGCTGTGACAAAATCAGCCGAGATCATTAGAAAGAAAAAGAGTAAAATCCTCTTTGCTAAGGGTGAGGAAAGCTTAAAGGGTTCCAGTTCCCATGTTGCGGGTGAGTGGAGTAAGACAGGCGGTGGAACCTTTATTAGAACAGGTGCACATCCGTTGTCTGCTGTACTATGGTTGAAAAAGGTAGAGGCAGAAGCTCGCGGAGAGATTATTACAGTTAAAAGTATTCAGGCAGATATGGGGCGGATTACGCCAAGTCTTTCACCTTATGAGCATAGGCATATAGCAGCCAATCCGCACGATGTTGAGGACTGTGGTACGGTTATACTTACTTTTTCGGATGATTCCAGAGCGGTTATCATGGCGACAGACACATTGCTGGGAGGCAGCAGGAATTACATTGAGCTGTATTGCAACGATGCAGTGATCAATTGCAACCTTACGATGTCTAATTTGATGAGTACTTATTTCTTAGATGAGGATCGCCTGGATGATGTGTATTTATCAGAAATGCTGCCCTCCAAGACTGGATGGAACAACCCGTTTTTGGAGGATGAGATTATCCGTGGTTATACAGATGAGATGAGAGATTTTATTGAAACAATCTATTTTGGACGCAATCCAAAGTCGGGCTTTGACTTGGCATATGATACGATTAAAATTATATATGCTGCATATATGTCTGCAGAGCAAAAGAAGGTTATAGAATTTTAGGGAGTTGCCATGAGATTTATAGAGAAAGCACCTGATATTGAGGAGATTGTTGCAGAGTATGCGTTAAGCGAAGTGATGAAGAAGAAAAGAGCAGAACGTATACAAGAGACACAAAACATTCTATCAGGAAAATCGGATAAAAAAATCATATGCATTGGACCGTGTTCTGCTGACCGAGAGGATGCTGTGGTGGATTACTGTATACGGTTGGCAAAACTGCAGGAAAAGGTGATAGATCGTTTTCTCATTATTCCAAGGGTATATACAGGCAAGCCAAGGACAACCGGTGAAGGGTATAAGGGAATGCTGCACCGTCCAAAGGCGGAGAATCAACATGAAAATCTAATTAAAGGAATCATAGCATCCAGAAAGATGCATCTTCATGTTATCAATCAGACAGGCATGTTTGCAGCAGATGAAATGCTGTATCCGGAGGTGACTTATTACTGGCTGGATCTGTTGGGCTATACAGCTATTGGAGCACGTTCAGTTGAGAATCAGGGACATAGAATGGCAGCAAGCGGATTTGATGTTCCTGTTGGAATGAAGAATTCTATGAGTGGAGATTTGCATACACTTCTAAATTCAGTATTGGCGGCGCAGCGACCGCAGACAATGTTATTCCGCGGATGGGAGGCAGAAACTGAAGGAAATGCATATGCGCATGCCATTCTCAGAGGATTTCAAAATAGTGAGGGGAAGATGTGCCCCAATTATCACTATGAATCATTATGTGAACTATATGACCTGTATCATGAGATGAACTTGACTAATATGGCGGTGTTGATAGATTGCAATCATTGCAATTCTGGAAAGCATTATGATGAGCAGATTAGAATTTCAAAAGAAGTATTTCATACCTGTGCTCAAAACAGAGAACTTAATTCGATGATCAAAGGGCTTATGATCGAAAGCTATATAGAAGATGGTCAACAGATGATAGGAGAAGGGTGTTATGGAAAATCTATTACAGACCCCTGCATTGGGTGGAAAAAGACGGAGGGATTGATTTTACAGTTGGCAGATGCATTATGATAAAGGTGAACCAGCATTTTTGACAATTATCCTTTGTCAGACTATAATATAGCAAATACATGTGATGGGAGTAATTATTTGAAGATACAAGAACAGTACAGAATATTAGAATTCGGTGAATATGGTGATGAGAGAGGCAACCTTGTGGTTGCTGAGTGTGGAGAAAACGAAGTGCCATTTAGCGTGCAACGTGTATTTTATATGTATGGCTCAGATAAAGATGTAATCAGAGGACAACATGCAAATAGAAGAACTGAGTTTGTCTTGATTAATGTATGTGGAACAAGTAAAGTGCGTGTAGATAATGGATTCGAGTCTGATGTGATTGAATTGAACAGACCTAGGATGGGTTTATATATTCCAACAATGGTATGGAAAGACATGTATGAGTTTTCAGAGGATTCTGTTCTTTTGGTGTTGGCAAGCGAACATTATGATGCTGAGGAGTATATAAGAGATTACGATGAATACGTTGCAGAAGTAAAACAATAGGTTGCGCGGTAAATACTTGAAAGGAATATATGATTGAAATGAAGATTTCCTTATACAAATCATTGATTGAAAAGAAAGAAACATTGGCAGTTGTGGGGTTGGGATATGTAGGAATGCCGTTAGCTATAGCATTTGCAAAAAAACTGAATGTAATCGGCTATGATCGGAATGAGGAAAAAATAGAAGCATATCAGGCGGGAAAGGATCCAACTGAAGAAGTCGGTGGAAGCGAGATCAAGAAATCAAAAGTTAAATTTACTTATCATGAGGAAGAACTTGATCAAGCTAAGTTTTTTGTAATTGCTGTACCGACACCCATTAACTCAGATAAGACCCCTGATTTACGTCCTGTAGAGGGAGCAAGTAAAACGGTAGGTCGTCATCTGACGAAAGGCTCCATAGTGGTATATGAATCCACGGTATATCCGGGCGTTACAGAGGAAATTTGTGTCTCGATATTGGAACATGAATCAAAGCTGAAATATGGTGAAGACTTCAAAGTGGGATATTCACCCGAAAGAATTAATCCCGGAGATAAAGTTCACCGTTTAGAGAACATTACTAAAATTGTATCTGGCTGTGATCAGGAAGCACTTGAAGAGATTGCAAAGACATATGAGTTAATCATAGAAGCCGGTGTACACAGAGCAAGCAGCATTAAGGTGGCAGAAGCGGCAAAAGTGGTTGAGAACAGTCAGCGTGATATTAATATTGCTTTTATTAATGAACTCGCCATGGCATTTGATAAGATGGATATAGATACTAAAGAAGTGATTGAGGCTATGAATACAAAATGGAATGCTCTTGGTTTCTATCCTGGACTGGTCGGTGGTCATTGTATAGGAGTGGATCCCTATTACTTTATCTATGAAGCAGAGAAACTAGGATATCATTCACAGATTATTTCT
>CAYRJT010000091.1:444-8869 GCA_964424675.1 uncultured Lachnospiraceae bacterium | reverse complement strand
CAGTTAACCAGTTAGGCTTTGCAGACAAGATGAGCCACATCTCAACAGGTGGCGGAGCATCCCTCGAGTTCCTCGAGGGCAAAGAATTACCGGGCGTTATGGCTGCAGATAACAAGTAAGTCAGATAAAACTGCGCAGCAGTTTTGCTGACAGTCAAATAATCGAAGATTATTTGACCCCACCAAAGATTATTTTTGTATAAACAATCAATTATCATATAGAAAAGAGGAAACGAACATGTCAAGAAGAAGAATTATTGCCGGTAACTGGAAGATGAACATGACTCCCAGTCAGGCTGTTGAGCTTTGCGCAACATTAAAGGATCTTGTAAAGAACGATAACGTAGATGTAGTATACTGTGTACCTGCAATCGACATCGTACCTGTAGCAGAAGCTGTTAAGGGTACAAATGTAAAGGTTGGTGCAGAAAACTTCTACATCGAAGACAAGGGCGCTTACACAGGTGAGATCTCTGCTCCGATGTTAAAGGATGCAGGTGTTGAGTATGTCATCATCGGACACTCAGAGAGACGTGAGTACTTCAAAGAGGACGATGCATTCTTAAATGCAAAGGTAAAGAAGGCTTTTGAAGCAGGTCTTACACCGATTCTCTGCTGTGGTGAGAGCTTAGAGTTAAGAGAAATGGATGCATATCTTGACTGGATTCGTCTTCAGATCAAGTCTGATCTTGTTGGAATTACAGCTGACCAGGTGAAAACACTTGTCATCGCTTATGAGCCGATCTGGGCAATCGGAACAGGAAAAACAGCATCTGCAGATCAGGCACAGGAAGTATGTAAAGCAATCCGTGACTGCATCGCTGAGATGTACGACGCACCGACTGCAGAAGCAGTTCGTATTCAGTACGGTGGATCTATGAATGCAGGTAATGCAGCAGAGCTTCTTTCAAAGCCTGACATCGATGGTGGATTAATCGGTGGAGCAGCATTAAAGCCAGACTTTGGCCAGATCGTAAATGCTTAGAATTTAAGAAATAAATATAAAGAAGGAGAATCGTTTCAGTTCTATAGAACAAACGATTCTCCTTTTTTATATTTATGGATAGATTCGTAAATCTGAAAATATGCAGATACGAAACTGGAAATACATAGGTTGAAGATTTTGAAGCTATGATTTATAATGATTCAGTAACATGTCATCAGGGTGGTGCAGTATTACTGCCTTTCGTTCAGGAGAGGATATCTGATGAAGTTTAAATGGCTCTATTTGGCGGAACTGATCATTGGGCTTGGACTTTTGTTCTATATGGGAGTCCGTTTCCCGATTAACCAAAATCCACTCAGTACAAGTGCTGTTTATACATATGATGCCGAGTGGACATTAAAGTGTGGCAAAGAACTGCTGCAGCCGGAGAAGCTTCCAAAACAGATCAACAATCCGGACGGAGCCGTTATTTGTCTGAACCGTACGCTGCCAGAGAAGGCAACGCTGGATGGTGACAGCATTGCTTTTTTTACTTCTCATATGCAGGTAAAAGCATATGTAGATGACATGTTGATTTATTCTCTTACAAAACCAGAGAACAGTCCAAGCAAGACGACCGGAAGTGCATGGAATTTTGTGGATCTGAAGAATCAATATCGGGGACAAGAACTCAGTATTGAGTTAACACCTGCATATCAGAATGTCTCAGACAGAATTCCGGCGTTCATGTGGGGTACGAAAGCGGATTTGTTAGGATTGATCATCAGCTCTGCAGGCTTTTCTCTTTTTCTTTGTATCATTATGCTGATGATAGGTTTGGGAATTGTCACAGCCTTGCTGTTTTTGCGAAAAAAGCTGCATTTCACAAGATATGTGATCTGGCTGGGATTTTTTTCAGTCATGCTGTCATTGTGGTCAGGCTGCGAAACGCAGATTTTTATTTTGTTGTTTGGACGGAATCTTTTCTTTAATTACTTGACCTTTATCAGCCTGAAACTGATCTTTATTCCGATTATGGTGTTTGTCCGTTATTTATATAATACTTCCAGCAACAAGATAGTAGATATCCTGTGCTTCTTAAGCGTATCAGATTTTCTGGTCACCACAGCACTGCAGGTTTTTGGAGTTGCTGATTACAGAGAAACCCTGTTTGTCACGCATATTATTTATTGTATGGGTGCTGTATGGGTGATGTTCCTGACAGTCAGAATCCTGCTCACCGGGACAGCAGAAGCACGCAAGAAAGTATTATTTCATGCATTGTGTATTATATTTGTAGCGGTTACAGTACTTTTGGATGCGGCACTCTATTATCAAAATCCGACGATTGATTCGGCCAAATGTTCCAGGCTGGGACTGTTGATTTATATTATCGTGCTGGCATATATGGTATTGCGGGATTCTATAACACTGATCGGTGTCGGAAGACAGGCTACCATGATCCGTGAGGATGCGAGAAGGGACGGCCTAACAGAGGCTTATAACAGAAAGGCTTATGAGGAAACTCTGGCATCAATGACTGCAGAAGAGATGGAGAAGTATTCTGTGGTGATGTTTGATTTGAACAATCTGAAAAATGTCAATGATCTCTATGGACACAGCATGGGTGATCTTTATATCAGGACAGTGAGTCGGATTTTATTGAAGGTTTTTGAAAAATGTGGAAAGGTTTATCGAATCGGCGGAGATGAATTTTGCCTGCTTTCAAAAGATATGACGGAAGATCTTTTTTTGCAGTTGAATCGTCAGATAGAAGAACATATGCGGCAGGCAAATGAGCAGTATCTGGATCAAAGGATGTCAGTTGCCTGCGGATATGCATATTTTGATGTCACAAGGGATCAAAGTCTGCGGGATGTAATCTCACGGGCAGACCAGATTATGTATCAGAACAAATATCGAATGAAAAAGTCAGGAGGAATATCATGATTCCGGCTGCTCAACAGCAGCTAAAAAGTCACGGTATGCATCTGACAGCTGTTGGTAAATGGATTCCAGATCTGTGTAATCATTCGCTCTTAATTTCTCAGTTAATGTGCTGGAAGCATTGTAAAGAGGAGTCAGACCAAGGTTGCCTGCTGCACCTTTAATATTGTGAACACAGTCAAACGCATCCTGATACTGTTTCTGATTCAACAATTCACCTAATTCAGCGACATGAAATGTTTTTTTGTACTTTTCCAAAAAAGTCAGATAAGTAGCTTCACTACCTAACAATCGATTGATTGCGCTTTTTGTATCACAGCCGAGATCATTGAGCTGTTGTATAATTTGATGCATGATGAAACCTCCTTTTTAATTCTCCTCTGATTGTAACACAACACATGGAGTGTTGGCAATGAATCTTGAAAGGAAAAAGTGATTTATGAAGTATAGAATTTTACTGGTTGAGGATGATAAAGTGATTGCAGAGGAAATCTGTAATTACTTGCGGTCCTGGGATTTTGAAGTTGGTCTGATCGCGGATTTTACTGCGGTTATGGAGGAGTTCACATCTTTTTCTCCGCATCTTGTACTCATGGATGTATCGCTGCCGTTTTTTAATGGATATCACTGGTGTACACAGATCCGTCAGGTATCACAGATTCCTATTATTTTTGTTTCCTCTGCAAACGATAATATGAATATTGTCATGGCAATGAATATGGGAGCAGATGATTTTATTGCGAAGCCGTTTGATTTTCAGGTGTTGTCTGCCAAGGTACAGGCGATGCTGCGCAGAAGCTATTCCTATCAGGGGAAAAGTGAACTTCTGGAATGCAAGGGAGTGCTCTTAAATACTTCCAACGGCACTATGGATGTGAACGGGCAGAGGGTGGAACTGACAAAAAATGAATTTCGTATACTGCAGATTCTATTTACCCATAAAGGTGAGATTGTGACAAGAGAAGCCATTATGAACCATCTGTGGGATGGAGATTGTTTTGTGGATGATAATACGCTGGCAGTGAATATGGCGAGACTGAGGAAAAAGCTGTCTGAGTATGGAAAAGAAGATCTGGTCACAACAAAAAAGGGACAGGGTTATCTGATTGAGGAATTATGAAAACAGATCATCCGATAGACAATAATCGACCAAATGCAGAACGGAAGTGAAACATGAATCAATTTATGAATGTATTTCGCAAATGGATGAAGAAAGAGTATCCGGTATTATGCAGTGTATTAGTGATGGCATTTCTTCTGTCAATCTGTACTTATTTATTTGGAGAGAGTATGAGACCGCTGCAGGTGACACTGCAGGTGTGCGGATTCTGCTTTCTTGTCTGGTGTATATTGTCGCTGTATTTCTATCGAAGAAAATACAGATCACTTGTGAGGACGCAAAGGGAGCTGGAGCATTCCATAGACAGTCTGCCGGAAGCACGAGATGCGACAGAGGTTATTTATCAGGAAATGCTGCAGGAACTCTATGGAAAATGCGAGCGGCTGGAACAGACCCTGAAGGCTCGCACGACTGAAGAGAAGGATTATTATACACTATGGGTTCATCAGATTAAGACGCCGATTGCAGCCATGCGCCTGATACTGCAGAATATGGAGAATCAGACCAGAACAGCACAGCTGTCACGGGAGCTTTTCCGGATAGAGCAATATGCAGGAATGGCGCTGCAGTATATCAGACTTCAGGATAACGGGACAGATCTGAATATCCGGAACTGTAATGTCTATGAGATTACGAAGCAGGTATTGAAACATTTCAAAACAGAATTTATTGAGAAGAAGCTTTCCATTCAGTTTGAACCTTTCTCCTGTGAAATGATTACAGACGAGAAATGGCTGTCCTTTATTTTGGAACAGATTCTATCAAATGCGGTGAAGTATACGGAGCAGGGCGGTATTACGATTGAGTGCCAGGAAGAAGACAAGGCTTACACTCTGTTAATCAGGGATACCGGAATCGGAATTCGTCCAGAAGATCTTCCGAGAATTTATGATAAGGGCTATACAGGCTATAATGGTCATATGGATAAACGCTCCACAGGCATCGGACTGTATCTGTGCAGAAAGAGCGCAGATATGCTAGGAATCAGGCTCAGAACAGAATCGGCGGTACATCAGGGGACTGCCACGTTTCTTACATTAATGAAAGATTGTGCAGAGGAAATGTAAGCCGGAGTAAAGGCACATTTCCTTTCTTTCTGATACAGTATCAGCATAAAGGAGGACATTATCATGTCATTAATGGAAATCAAAAATGTAGGAAAAGTATATACAACACGATTCGGAGGCAATCAGGTAAGGGCACTTCAAAATGTCAGTTTTACCGTTGAGCAGGGAGAATATGTAGCCATCATGGGTGAATCAGGTTCCGGTAAGACCACATTATTAAATCTTCTGGCATCACTTGATAAACCAACAGAAGGAGAGATTCTGTTAAACGGTCAGTCATTTAGCCAGATTAAGCAGAAGGAATTATCGGCATTTCGAAGGGACCAGCTTGGCTTTGTATTTCAGGACTTTAATTTGTTGGATACATTCTCACTCAAGGATAACATTTTCCTGCCACTTGTCCTGCAGGGAATCAAGCCGGAGATTATGGAGGAGCGGCTTGCGCCACTTGCTGATAAACTGAAAATCAACGCGCTGCTGGAAAAGTATCCATATGAAGTATCAGGCGGACAGAAGCAGAGAGCAGCAGTCGCCAGAGCATTGATTACAAAGCCGCAGATTCTGCTTGCAGATGAGCCGACGGGGGCACTCGATTCCAAGGCTGCGGGAAGCCTTTTAAAAATTTTTTCTCAGGTCAATCAGGACGGTCAGACGATATTGATGGTAACCCACAGCATTCAGGCAGCAAAATGTGCAGGACGTGTTCTGTTCATCAAGGACGGCAGTCTCTTTCATCAGATTTACCGCGGTAATGCTACAAATGAAGAGATGTATACGAAAATTTCAGATACCCTGACAGTGTTACAGCAGGAGAGTACGGAGGGAGGCGTAGAGAATGAATAAGATGCGTCTGTTGCCGAAGATGGCAGTCAACTCCATTCTGCGTAATAAGGTAGTCTATCTGCCATATATATTAACAATGTCACTGGCAGTTGCAGTTTACTATACATTCAGCTGTATCATCGGCAATCAAATATTAGAAAACGTGCCATATGCGGGATATATGAAGATGCTTCTTGTGATTGGCAGAGCACTTCTCGCAATCATACTTGTTCCGTTTCTGTTCTATACGAACAGCTTTCTGATTAAGAGACGTAAGAAAGAGCTGGGACTTTATACGGTACTCGGTCTGGAGAAGAAACATGTAGGAATGATGATGATCGTAGAGACACTGTGTATGTATCTGTGTGCCATGTTTATCGGACTGATTTCTTCCACAGCATTTTCCAGATTGATTTTCCTTGTACTGATCAATGCTGCGGGAATGCCTAAGGATGCGGTATATACAGCTGATCTGGGCAGTCTGACCGGTACACTGTTATTATTTGGTATTGTATCCCTACTCAACCTGCTCACGAATCTGTGGCAGGTAACCATGACAAATCCGACTGAGCTTCTGCGCAGCGGACAAAGGGGCGAGAAGGAGCCGAAGCATCTGGCAGGCTATACCATAGCCGGGATTCTGATTTTGGGCTTTGGCTATTTTACGGCATTGACAACCAAGATGAATTCATTTATCTTTATTGGGTTTTTCTTTTCGGTTTTTTTGGTGGTCATCGGCAGCTATTTTTTGTTCACATCGGGCAGTATTGCGATGCTGAGAGGATTAAAAAAGCGCAGGGATTATTATTATCATAAGACGCATTTTGTCACAGTGTCCGGAATGCTCTACAGAATGAAGCGTAATGCTTCAAGCTTAGTCAATATCTGCATTTTCAGCACCATGATTATGATTACACTGATTTGCACGCTGACACTGATTATCAGCGGAGACGATATTATGGCATTTGATTCTCCGTTTGACGGGGAGTATTCCTTTCATTATGGAGATACTGCACAGATGGATGATTTTCAGGACGAAATCAGTGAATCAGCCAAGGAGAACGAGCTTGAAATCACGGATGAGATTGCTTATCATTACGGTTCCTTCAGTGAAATAGAGGAGGGTAATGTCATGGGACTCGATACAGAGCCGGGACTGCAGGATCATGAGATGCCGGTTCATGTACTGACGATAGAGGAATATAATGCAATTGAAGGTGCAGCTGAGACACTGGATACAGATGAAATCTTATTTTTCTCGACGGCAATGGATTATGCATATTCTGATGTAATCAGAGACGGACATACCTACCGGATCAAGAAACAGCTGTCTGAATTCAGGATTGATACGAAGGAGCCGCATACTTACTCTAACAGACGCTGCTATATGATTGTACAGGACGAAGCTGTCAGAACGAGACTGTGCGGAGACGGCAGAATGTATAAAATCTTGCTGAATCTTGATGGACCTGAGGACGGACGTAAAGCCTTCTTAAGTACACTTGATCAGAAGGCTAAGGATATGCCGACCTATTCTTATACGCAGAATATTATCGACCGGACGGGTATGATGAAATCCATGAACGGCGGACTGCTCTTCATCGGGGTATTCTTCGGACTGATTTTCACAATCTTTCTTGTACTCATCATGTATTATAAGCAGATTGCAGAGGGCATGGAGGACAGTGACAGCTTCCATATCATGCAGAATGTCGGCATGAGCAGAGAAGATGTCAGAGGAACGATTAAGAGCCAGATCCTGCTGGTGTTCGGACTGCCGCTTGCAGCAGCTGTTATTCATACATTTGTCGGGCTGCCGCTTACAATGAAGCTGCTCTATGCGATGAATATTTATAATGTAGGAAACATCCTGCTTTCCACCGGTATTGTTATTGTTGTATTCATGATCTTCTATGGTGTCAGCTATCTGCTGACTGCAAGAACCTATTATAAATTAGTGATTAAGTAATCGTGAAAAGTTTGAAGAGGCAGAAAAGCCAGAAAAGCCAGAAGTGTCTGAAAATAAAGTGAGTTGGATGAACATTTAATCATGATATTTATGTACAAATAGTATGATATGAGAAAATTCAAGGCTTTTTGGACAAATGAGATATCAGAATCAAATATAAATTCCAAAAGGAAGACATTCAGATGTAGGTTAGTTTGATTTTGGACAAGACGGTATGGATAATGTTGACTCAGATTCCAAAGAAATGAAGTGATCTTGTTTCTTTGGAATCTGTACTTAGGTTGCAGGGATTCTATTGTCCAATATAGGTCATCATGAATCTAAATACTACCATTTTGGAAATTTTGTTTGTTTCAAACATTTCACTTGTCCAAAATACTTTAAATAAGCTGTTGGAAAGAGTATTTTGGAAGTGTGACTTGATTTGTACAGCCGTATTGTCCAATTTGTGACACATGTAACTTGTTAGTGATTCTAAAAAATGATATTTTTATATGGAAATTGAATGGATTGAATAGCAACGCGGCTGTTCCTATCACATGAAATATATATTGCCTTGATCCACAGGAGAAATAA
>CAYRJT010000091.1:0-344 GCA_964424675.1 uncultured Lachnospiraceae bacterium | reverse complement strand
AGGAACGCAGGAGAAATAAAGGAACGCAGGAGAAATAAAGGAACGCAGGAGAAATAAAGGAACGCAGGAGAAATGAAAATACGAAGGAGAAATGAAGAAGATGCACAGCAGATTTGAAGTTGCAAGAAAATGGTTGATATTTTGGTGTTTGTTTATTGGAATTGGAGCAGTAGGCGGAGCAACCTGCATGCTGCTTAAGACAGATGGAAGCCTGATGGGAATGCAGGAGATTATTCCTTATTTTCAGGTACTGCCGTTTGCCAAATATTTATTTCAGGATTTTCTTTTCCCGGGAATTGCACTTTTATGTGTGAACGGAATTCCGAATCTGATTGCAGCAGGAT
>CAYRJT010000090.1:0-8914 GCA_964424675.1 uncultured Lachnospiraceae bacterium | reverse complement strand
GCCACACCGTATAGCGTAGCAGACCATCATTTTTCTGTATATTCCCCAAACGGGTAATTTTTTCATTTTAAGCAAAGTTTTTTAGAAAAAATTGATTGTTTTATATAAATAGCTCTTATGATTGATATAGCTCGTCCAGTGTAATTAGCCTTGTATCTTCACCTCTGTTTTCTATAACCCAATCTGTATATCCCGACAATGAGAAGAATAGAATGGTCTTCGTCCTATATTTTCCTGAGATTAAATTGGCTCTCCTAAGAGTAATCTCATAAACCCCTTTATCAATTTTTTCATTCTTAAATTTACATTCTCCAACGACAGCAGTTTTGTCAATCTCCGAAATACCAACCACATCAATATCTGTGGACTGGGCTTTTCTTTCACCCTCATCATTCACCACATTTTCTACTCCCCACCAGGTACCAACATTGGTTATAAATGAATTAAATTCATTGTGTACCCCCACCTCCAATGTATAATATCTACACATATCTTCAAATACACTTCCCATAAATGAATGTAGTGCCGGTTTTACGATCTTTTCATAGTAGAGCTCACCTTGACCCAGTTCAATGACGCTGCATGCATTTGGAATAAATTCATACCAGAATTTGAACATACTGTCTTTCAATACATACTGTGTTTTCTTTTTATTCTTTTCTTCTGTTATGCATTTTTTCTTCTCGACAAGCCCTACACTTATTAATTTTTCAAGCGAATATAACACTGTTGTATCATTCTCTTTGATCTTACTTGCTATGGTGTTTATCGTATTTTCTCCAGATGCAATCTGTTCAATGATGTTATTAACAAGCGTAATGTCTGTAAATTCCTGTACCAGTAGATTTCTGGTTTCATCATATAAATATCCATCTTTACGAAAGAAAAGTCTTTTAATATTCTCATCCAGACTTTGTTTCGAATCTATCATCGATAAATACTTTGCCACACCACCAGTTACTCCATAGCAAATAGCCTTATCTTCATAGGAATAATTCGGGACAAAAAGTGCAGAATCCTTATAGTTAAAAGCTTCTAACTTAATTTGATGATCTCTTCTTCCAAATAAAGGACTCTTTTCACTTAATACCTTTTGTTCCATAAAGCTCAATGCCGATCCACATAGAATCAACATCAGATTCTTTTCCAACCATTTTGTATCAATAAATTTTTGCAATATGGATAAAAAAGCTTCATCCTTCTCTGCCCAATATGGTAATTCGTCAATTGCTATAATGAGTTTATCACTTGATAATTTTTTTGTAATATACTCAAAAAGCACTTCCAGCGATGAAAATGTCGCATCTGCTAAATCCGGCTCTAATACAGAGATTACTTGTCTGGTAAATAATTCAGAGTTTCTCTCACTCCCAACTTTTGTTGCTGTATAAAAAATAGCTTTTTTCCCCTTTAGGAATTCTGTAATTAACGTTGATTTACCAATACGTCTTCTTCCATATATCACCGACATTCCAAAGTTTTTCTTATTATATATTTCATTTAATGAAGCTAACTCTTTTTCTCGACCAAGAAACATGACATGTCTCCTTTTAGTTCAAACAAATTTGATTCAGTATTATTTGAATCAAATTCTTCTGAATAAAATATAACACTTTATATTTCGTAATGCAAGTGCTTATTCACGGCTTTTCTGGAACCCAATCAAAATGTTTAAAGAATCCCAAACGCCCGAGCCTTTGATGCTGCTTCGGTTTTGCCCTTTGCACCGAGCTTCTTATAGGCGGTGGCAAGGTGCTTTTTGACCGTCTCCTCCTGCACGTTAAGAACCTCGGCGATTTGCTTACGCGTCTTGCCCTTTGCGGCCAGGCGTAGCACAGAAAGCTCCCTCTCGGAAAGAGAGACATACGTTTTCTCAGGAGTATCAGGTGCGATTGCTTTATAGAGCACACATTGCTTTTGTACTTTGTTCAAATATGCTTCGTCAATACAACTGTGTATATGCGGCCTGTCAAGTAGCGGCAGAATCTCGGGATTCTCCGCAAAGGGAAGAATCAAATCATCCTTTTGTGCCTCAATGAGTGCCGTTATGAGTGCAGAGTCTCCACTACCCTCTCCGTTTAAGGTTTCACGGCACAACGCTGTGAAAATCAACCCATAGATACGGGCATTCTGACAGACACTTGGCAGGGTTTCCAGCCGCTCGCAAAGTCGCAGTGTGCCCATCGGATTCCCGGCAGCAAGCATCGCCCGCGCTATGTACATCTGTGGTACACCCAAGCCTGCTGCCATAATGCTCTGATGAGTGCCATCGAGAAAATCAGGTGGTATTTCTGATAAGTGCATAAGTGAGGTGTCATAAAAGCATTCCGCAAGTGTCAGTGTCTCTCTGAGCATTCGTACTGTCAGCCGCTTATCGGTAAGCTCACGTGCAGCGTCAGTAACAATACCACGAAGATTTTCAAGCTGCTTAACTGCCGTTTCCGTGTCGCCTAAGAAAAGTGCACGACGCAGTAAGGTAGAATATGCACTGGCAAGAACAAAATACTGTCTTTTCGCTGCAGCCTCCGTAACCGCCTGCTCGGCATAAAGCCTGGCAGCCTTCATATCGCAGCGTAGTAAAGCTGCCTCTGCTCTTACCAGAGGTTCACTGCCCCTTCCAAAGCCATCCGATACCATCTCATAGGGATTATACTGACAACGGTTCACTGCCTCCTCAAGTGTTCCTGCTTTCATAAATTCCGAATGCAACAGCATAGGCAGACCAAAGGTAAAGGGGTCGGATGGATTGAGAATCTCAGACTGTCGCCCTGCAAGCAGCTGCGCTGCTTCCTTAAGCGGTTCCCCATCGCCCTCGAGTTGTCCGAAGCCGGTCACGCGGGAGATTACCAGTAGTTCTCCTAAGATGATGTCGTTATGTGGGGTATCCTTTTCGGCAAAATGCTTCTGCATCATGGTCAACAGCTTTCCTGCAAACATGCAGTACCGTCTCTCTCCGGAAAGCAGCAGATAGAAACAGATCTGCAGATAGGGGAACGGATACTGCAGGCACGTTTCGTCCGGCAGCTCCATCGCCATTTTGCAGATAGCGTTCATGTCATAGTAATTCAGACGGTTCGCGCCCGGCTTGTTGAAATAAGCAAGGTATTCCTCTACACAGCCGGCTTTTTGTACTAACTCCACGGAATAGAAATACTTCCGATCCTTGCGTGCCGCATACCAGAGACTTGCCCGACGGTAAACAGCCTTTTGCTCCTCGTCCTGCGGGCAGTGGTCATGGAGATACTCACGGAAAAGTGGATGAAAACGATACTCGCCCTTTTCATCCTTGGTAATAAAGGCATTCTCACGCATGAGTGTTGCAACCACATCACGGATGCGCTCCATCCCAAGTGCCGTCACTGCCATATCGAGGGGAAAGCTTTCAAATGCGGACAGCCGGTAGAGCATATCCCGGTCAATCTCCGGCAGGGGATTCAGCAGGTTTTCTTCAAAGAGGGACGCAATTCCATTGCCTTTGGAAATCGTTCCACCTGCACGGATGCCCTCGCCCAAAAGGTAGATGGCACTTACCCAGCCACCGCTGCTTGCATGGATGTTCTCCACTGCACCCTTTGTAAGCCGCAGTCCACGCATGGCAAGGTAGCCGTCCGTTTCCTTGATGTCAAAAGCCAGTGTATCTGCGTCAATACACAGTGCCATTTCTTTAGAAGTGAGCGTGTAGAGACGGATATTCGGTTGTGCACGGGAAAGGATGAGAAGATGCAGATTGGGTATGTCCTCGAAAGCCAGTGTTTCCACGAGCTTATGTACCGGACTGTCGTCCGGCAGAAATTGATAATCGTCAATACAGATCATAAAGGGGGTCACACAATGTTCCCGTGCCAGCTTCACCGCCCGTGAGATCGACCACGCACTCATGGGCAGACCGAGTACACGCAGTGCATCGGCGGCTGTTTTACTGTGTATCTCCACAGCATCGCACAGCTTATCCCAAAATACCTCGGCATCGCCGTCTGTCAGCGTTACCCACGCATAGAGATTCTTTCCCTTTTTCATATATTCATTTGCCGCTGTCGTCTTCCCGTAGCCTGCTCCTGCTACCACGCAGCAAAGCGGATAATCGGTTACGCTACTAAGGAGCTTATCCAGGCGCGGACGGGTGTATATGGTTTTCAATTTCATGGCATGGCCTCCCGGAAAACAATATCATTTCTTTTCATTATACCAGACAAAAGCCAATTGCCTATTCCCCAAACGGGTAATTTTACATACGCTTCGATACGTTATCGCATCCCAAAAGTCAATTGGAAAAGAGGCGGGTTCATGATATAATGAGCGTTAGCGAGCCAGAACGAGCGCAGCTTGTTCAGAGCGAGCGGCGAATGGCGATCATGTGCGAAGCACATGATACAATAATGAAGTCCCAATTCATGATAGGTGAGGTTGCTTTATGCTGGTACTTGCGATTTGTGATGATGTAAGAGAAGAACGAGAGATTTTACAAGATTATATCAAGACGTACTGTACGCAGAAAAATGCCGTTGTCTCTATAACAGAGTTCTGCAGTGCCAACGAGCTGCTGGAATGTGATGCTTTAGACGGCTTTGATGCCATATTTATGGATATCTATATGGAGGGAACAGATGGCATGACCTGTGCGAAGAAATTGCGTGGCATGGGGTACCATGGCTGTTTTGTCTTCTTTACCTCCTCTACGGAGTATGCTGTAGATGGCTTTATCGTAGAGGCTCTGGACTACCTGGTAAAGCCCGTGTCTTATGAACGCTTTTATGAGACAATGAACCGGCTTCTTCGTCACTGTGAAGATGCACTGGCATCCATCGATGTCATGATCAATGGACAAAAGGAAACTGTGTACCTGAGAGATCTTTATTATGTAGAGACAGGTGCCAATCATAATACCATTCTGCATCTGTCAGATGGAATGATGAACTCCACCACCCTGATTTCCGATATTGAATCCTCTCTAAGCGGATATCCGAATTTCCTGCGCTGTCATCGCAGCTTTCTCATTAATATGAGTTATGTAGAGAGAGTAGAGGAGACCATCATTACGATGCAGGACGGCAGTCAGGTACTGCTTCCGGTACGTCGCGCTCCCCTCATCAAACGGCAGATTATGAACTTTCTGCGCATGCGTATGCAGGAGGAGCTATCATGAATACTGATTTTCTCCTGGTCATGCTGCTCTATCGTCCGGTCAAGCTTTTTTGCTTTATGGCTATTCTATTATGCTTCTTCTGGCACTATGCCAAGGTATCGAAGAAGGTATTACTGCTATCCAGTACTCTTCTCTGGTTTGGTATCTGCTGCTATGATACTATATCGGTATTACTCTTTCCTGCTCTCTATGATGCTCTTCCCTTACAGCCGGTGCTTTATGTGACCGTATGCGTAATCTCTGCAGTCATCAGCTTAAGGAAGCTAATCAAGATTTCCGGAGCCACTCTGTTCTATGTTCTCTGCGTTACTATGGAATTTGCTGTGTTCATAACAGGGGATGCCTTATGGTTGTGGGATCATTTTACGCCTTCCGTTCAAATGTTAACGATTGTTACATTGCTTATCAGCGCATCCATATGTCTGCTCATCTGCTGCACGATTGCACCCCTGTTTGCGATATGCCATGATTCCCGTATCTGGCTTACGCTCTCTATCTCTCCGCTGATTGGAAGTATCGGGATATTTGTCCTATATAACATACGTCCCGATCGTGCCAGCTCGAATCTGAACAATCTCTCCTGTATCATTTTATTTACTGCATTGATGAGTGCCAATGCAGTCTGCGCCGGCAGCATCCGCAAGTCTGTTCTGGCGGCAGAATATGCACTGAAGCTCAAAAATGTCGATGAGCTGTTGTCCATGCAGAAGAAACAATACAGCCAGATGGCACTCACCATTGAACAGACAAGTCAGACTCGTCACGACCTGCACCATCAGCTCGATACCATGTCTGCCCTGCTGCATGCCGGAAAATACGAAGAGCTTGGCAATTACCTGTCTTCCTATGAAAAGGAAGTACCCAAAGCTGATATTCTATCCGGAAATGCTGTTGCAGATGCTGTCATTGGTCACTATCTGGCCATCGCACGTGATGCTGACATCGATATTTCCTATCAATTGAATTTTCCTGCGAAATGCCGCATAGAAGATCCGGATCTCTCGGTTATTATGGGAAACTGTCTCGAAAATGCAGTCGAAGCCTGCCTGAAGCTCCCACAGGAGCAGCGCAGCATTCATGTCGTCTCTCTGATTCAGGGAGCCTATTTCGGGTTAACCTTTGAAAATAGCTTCGATGGAAGTATTGTGAAGCAGGGTGATACATTTCTGTCTATCAAGCGAGAGGGTAAAGCCCCGGGGATTGGCCTTGCTTCTGTATCCAGTATCGTATCAAAATATAATGGAAGTGTAGAAATCAGCTATACGGAAAAGCGTTTCCGAATCGCACTGATTATGGAATATACCTGACAATATGGCACCTGCTCTCAATACTGCAAAGGAGGAATCATCTATGAATACTAATACAAAGGACTTATTTCCAATCACTATGGCCGCCGCTGCATGCGGCGTATCCCGCAGCACATTGATGCGGCTGGAGGAGAAGGGGCTGTTAACGCCCGTCTACACTGCTCCCGACAGTGGGCGGCGCTATTATGACAATCACAATGTCTCGAGAATACTGCAGATTCAACGTTTTCAGGAGATGGGATTTTCAACAGCAGAAATCTATAGCTACTATGCCAGCAATGGAGATGCCGAGGAGAATCTGGAATTGCTGGAAGAAAAGGCTGCCTTATTTCAGCGAAATATTGAGGAACTGCGTATTCGTGCGCAAAAGCTTCCGGATATGTCCGTACAGATCATGCAGCTGCCGGAGTATGTCTGTGCCATGGAATCGCACCGTGGTCTGCAGATCAGCGATAAGTACAATGCCATGTATGGCTTTCATCAGGATTGTGTACGAAAAGGCCTGGTGCTCTCCTCAGAACCGCTCTTTGTCATCAATCACAGAACAGATTATCTGGAGGGTCGGATACAGACTGAGCCTTATGACTTTGATACCTGTGTTCCACTGCAGAAAAATACAGCTCCGGCAGATGCCGTTCGTCTTCCATCCTGCACTGTGCTCTCTGTACTATACTATGGCAACTATGAAAATACAGATCAGGCCTATCTGCGCCTCGGCGAGGAGGCCAAAAAAAGAGCGCTGACGCCCACCGGATATCCCCGGATGATGGCAATCGTCGCTCCTTATACCGGCAGAGAAATCAATACCGACTACTACTGCTCCAGACTGGTGCTGCCTGTTTCCTGATGGCATGGTTGAGTGTCGTATTGTGCCGTATCATATGGAAATTGCGAAGGTTTGGACATGTGAAGGAGTTTGATATGAATGAACGTTCCAAACTAAAGATATACTGCCTTAGGCTGGCCTGATTTGGACAAGCGAAGACGTTTGATATGAATGAACATTCCAAACTAAAGATATACTGCCCTAGGCTGGTCTGATTTGGACAAGCGAAGACGTTTCAAGCGTATAAAACTCCAAACTGAAGGTATTCTAGTACTGGTTCGTATGGTTTTGGACAAGACAATCTGGATTATGCCGATTCAGATTCCAAAATAATCAAGAAAACTTATTTCTTTGGAATTTCTACTGAGATTGCAAGAGTTCTATTGTCCAATATAGGCTAATATGACATTCTACAGATGCCGTTTTGGAATTGCCAGTATTCATAGAACATGCTTCTTGTCCAAAATCCCCACGATCTTAGAAGCAGAAGCAAAAAAGCAGGCTTCCTGCCCATAATCCTAACTATACTAGAAACGGCAGCGAAGGAAGCAAGTGAAAAGCCTGCAAAGCTAAAAAGTAATAAAAAAGTTCAAAAATCAGGGAGTGGATGATTCCACTCCCCGAAATGTCTGTTTATAATAGATTTTAATTGTTCATTTCTGTGCTCTGACTATGTGTTTCAGTCCTTATAGATCAAGTCAAAAGCGTAACCCTCGAAACCTTCTATATTGATGGTGATGCTGTCTGCTTTCAGGCCTGTGTCTACAAAATAGTGTGTCTTACCATATTTATCAATTCCAATGAGAGCAAATGTACGTCCGCTCTTCAGATATGCATCCGGAATATAAATGGTCAATGTCTTCTGCTTAGAATCATAGCCTGCCTTATTATGTAGTAACAAATTTAAGGAAAGAGCTTCCTTATAGCCCTTCGGAGTTGCGAGCTTGAAGGCTGCCACACAGACAGGTCCCTGTTGCTCCGGCAGTACGAGGGATTCCGGCTGATTCTGCGGATATTTCCATTTCAGAGGATTCACATAGGTGTTAGCTGGATTCTTGGAGTTTGAACCTTGGGTATTTTCGTTGTCTGCGTCCTTGTTCTTATCGTCTGACGGAGTTGGTGTCGGGGTAGGATTCGGATTTGGATCTGGATCTGGGTCAGGCTCTGGCTGTGTATTTATCAGCTTGAAATACTTTGCTGTAGCAGGTATCGTCGCCGGAGAGGTTTTATGTTTTGTTTGTGTGCCACTGCCATCATAGTTTTCAGTTGTATATGCCCATCTTGAACCGATGGATACTTCAGCGTCACCCGGTTGTGCTATCATGATTGCTTGCCCTGCACTTTGAATCGTAATGTTCCCGCTAGAACTCAGTTCTGCTGAGGTCATTGCCAACAATCCATAGGATACATCTGTATTCTTAGCTTGTGCTAATAGTACTGAATCATCCGTAACCTGTATGATGCCTCCCCCTATGGCTCCTACTTGAATACCAATATTCATATTTTCATTTGCATATTTCGTCTGTTCAGCACCTCCTGTCACTTTTCCTCCGGATACAGTCATATTACCATCGTGTACATAAACAGCTCTGAAAGGTAAAAATTTTTCGCAATAGATATAGGCATATTCTCTGTGAA
>CAYRJT010000089.1:8691-9003 GCA_964424675.1 uncultured Lachnospiraceae bacterium | reverse complement strand
AAGCATCCGAACGCAGCAAAGCTCTGGATCGAGTATGCATTGTCACCTGATTGTGTTGATATTGCAAAGGAAAATGAGTCTTATCAGTTCTTAGTATTAGACAATGCTACACAGCCGGAAGAGGCTACACAGTTCGGACTGGATCCGGATAACGTGATTGACTATGACTTTGATGACGCCAAGGCAAATACAGCAACTTATGTAGAAGATTTCTTCAAGGCAGTTACAAATGGTTCTTCAGAGAATGCAGATACAAACAGATTCCTGACAGAATAGGATTTCATACAGAAGTTACAGGCTGAGGGGATGGTA
>CAYRJT010000089.1:0-8681 GCA_964424675.1 uncultured Lachnospiraceae bacterium | reverse complement strand
TATCTAACGAGAAAGGGGGAATTACAATGACAGCAAAAAGTAAAAGTGCAAGTCTTGACAGAAAGAAGCTCTGGTCAGATCCGGTTATGATGGGCATGATTATCATCCTGTTAGTCTTTCTGGCGTTGTTCATCGTATATCCCTTGTTTGTTCTTCTCATCGACAGTGTCTATACGGAGGGTACGTTTACACTTGAGGTCTTTAAACGTGTACTGAGTATGGAACGGTTCCGCACGGCTTTTTCCAACACAGTGGTACTTGGTTTTATGACAGGAATCCTGTCAACCGTGATCGGCCTGTTATTTGCCTATGTGGATGTCTATGTAGATGTTAAAAGCAAGGTGATTACTAAATTATTTAACGTGGTTTCTTTATTACCGGTTGTTTCACCACCGTTTGTATTATCCTTATCGACGATTATGCTGTTCGGACGAAGCGGCATTCTGACAAGATCTTTACTGCATATTTATGATTCTAATGTATATGGCTTAAAGGGAATTGTTGTCGTACAGACACTGACATTTTTCCCGGTATGTTATCTGATGCTAAAGGGATTATTGAAAAACATTGATCCTTCACTGGAGGAAGCCTCAAGAGACATCGGGGCATCAAGAATGAAAGTTTTCACCACTGTGACTCTGCCGTTATTGCTGCCGGGACTTGGCAATGCATTCTTGGTAACGTTTATTGAGTCAGTTGCAGATTTCGCAAATCCGATGTTAATCGGTGGTGATTATGATACACTGGCTACGACCATTTATCTGCAGGTAACAGGCTCCTATGATTCTACAGGAGCAGCAGCGATGTCTGTTGTACTGCTATCCATGACACTGGTACTCTTTTTCATCCAGAAGTATTATCTGGAGCGCAAGACAGCAGCGACTCTGACCGGCAAGGCATCCCGTGCCAGAATGTTGATTCAGGATAAGCCTGTCCGGATTCCGTTAACGATTATTTGTTCTGTAATCACTGTATTTGTCATAATGATGTATGTGATGATTCCGTTCGGAGCACTCTTCAAGCTCTGGGGCAGAGATTACAGCCTGACATTCAAATGGTTTGACTATCTGTTCAAATACAGCGGCCTGAAGGCCTTTCGGGATTCCTTTATCCTGTCCATTATAGCGGCTCCGGTTACGGCGCTTTTATCAATGGTGATTTCGTATCTGGTTGTGAAAAAGAAATTTAAGTCAAAGGCATTTATTGAATTTGTTTCCATGCTGGCAATGGCAGTGCCCGGGACGGTTCTGGGTATCGGATATATCAGAGGCTATGCAAATGGACTGTTTCATTCTGGTATTATGAGCGGACTCTATGGAACGGGACTGATTCTGATCATTGTATTTATCATACGAAGTCTGCCGGTTGGCACAAGAAGCGGTATTTCGGCACTCAGACAGATTGACAAATCCATTGAGGAGTCGGCATACGATCTCGGAGCAGGAAGCGGCAAGGTATTTACGAGTATTACGCTGCCGCTGATCAAAGACTCATTCTTCAGCGGACTTGTAACTTCCTTTGTCAGAAGCATTACGGCAATCAGTGCAATCATTCTGCTTGTGACACCACAGTTCCTGCTGATCACATGCCAGATCAATGAATTTGCTGAGAAGGGTTATTACGGAGTCGCATGTGCGTATGCAACCATTTTGATTGCAATTGTATATGCATCGGTACTCATCATGAATCTGTTTATTAAGTTCTTCGGAACGAGCAGAAAGATAAAGGAGGTCTAATATGTTAGCAGAATCAAAAGGAATTCGCTTAGAGCATATCTCAAAGATATATCAGGATCCCAAGACGGGGAAGGATTTTAAGGCAGTGGATGATGCCAATATTGTGATTGAGCCGGGCAGCTTCGTGACCCTGCTCGGGCCATCCGGCTGCGGTAAGACGACAACACTCAGAATGATTGCAGGATTTGAGAGTCCGGATGAGGGCGAAATCTATCTGGGTGACCAGGCAATCAATGAACTGACACCGAATAAGAGAGACACGGCAATGGTTTTCCAGAGCTATGCTTTATTTCCACACTATAATGTGTACGATAATGTGGCATATGGGCTGAAGCTGCGTAAGCTGGATAAGGACGAGATTCACAAGAAGGTTATGAATATACTCGACCTCGTGGAACTGACCGGTATGGAGGGACGTATGACAAACCAGCTATCCGGAGGCCAGCAGCAGAGAGTGGCACTTGCAAGAGCACTTGTAGTAGAACCAAGTGTACTGCTGTTTGATGAACCGCTGTCCAATTTGGATGCGAAGCTGCGTGTTTCTATGCGTACTGAAATCAGAAATATTCAGCAGAGAGTCGGAATCACGGCAGTCTATGTCACACATGACCAGAGCGAGGCAATGGCACTGTCTGACCAGATTATCATTATGAATAAGGGTGTTGTGGCACAGATTGGTTCTCCTCAGCAGATTTATTATCACCCAAACAGCGAATTCGTAGCTGATTTTATTGGCGAGGCCAATTTCCTGAAGGGCAGGATCGAAAGCAAGAGCGGCAGTCAGGGTGTGATGGATATCAATGGATGCAAGGTGGATGTGATTGATATTGAGAAGTTCGGTGAAGGCAGTGAGGCAACTCTGGTACTGCGTCCGGAGGCAGCGACGCTGGGTGACAGCGGACAGCTGGAATGTAAAGTGCTCCTGAGCTGCTTTATGGGCTCTTATCAGAATTATCATGTAACAGTCGGCAATATTGTAGTGAAAATAACAGAATTCAATCCCAAACAGAAAAAGATCTATCAGGTCGGTGATACGGCCTACGTGAGATTTGAGGCTTCGGATGTGCATGTGTTGTAGCTGATCTGCTCTGCGATGTACAGGAAAGCAGAAGCGATCGATCAAGTGGATATTCTTGCAGAAAAGGTGTTATAGAAAGCAGGATGATGGGAGGATTCATAGCAAGATGGGATCCTCCCTGTATGATTTGACGAAAAATGGCATGAAGGAGGAATGAGATGATGAATATTACATTGAACGCATATATGGATACACAGCTGCTGTATTTTGCGAGAATCGGTCTTGCATGTCTGTGCGGTGCCGTGATTGGAATTGAACGGCAGCAGCGGACGAAAGTGGCAGGAATTAAGACACATATGATGATTTCATTAGCGGCAGCATTGATGATGCTGATTTCAAAATACGGGTTTGTGGATGTGATGAGTATCGAAGGACTTTCCTGTGATGTCTCCCGTGTGGCGGCGGGGATTATTACCGGTGTCGGAATTTTGGGTGGCGGCTTGATTTTTACAGGTAAGCAGGGCTCGGTCAGTGGAATTACGACAGCTGCAGGCATCTGGGTGACAATCGGTATTGGCATGGCAATCGGTTCCGGTATGTATCCGCTTGGAATTGGCACAACGGTTATTGTAGTACTCAGTCAGCTGCTTTTGCATAAAAATATGTGGATCTGTAAGCAGCCAAGCCGCGCACAGGTGGAATTCCGTGTGGAGAATGACAAGGGTATCTACGAGAAGCTTGTACAGGAACTGGAACTGAACAAAATTACGATGCATCAGTTCCGATGGGTGCGTAAGGGTAAGAACCTGATGCAGCTGCGCTGCCAGGTGGTGATCCCGTCACACTTTACGCGGGATGAGATTGTAAATATCTTTACCAATATGGCAGAGCTGGAGACGTTTGAACTGATTTAGAGGATGTGAACAGAACAGAAGTTAAGCAATCATGCCTATCTGCAGTCTGAGCAGAGCGGCTTCATCACAAAAAAAAGAACCCGGTACACACTATACCAGGTTCTTTTTTTATACTCTCACTGCGGAAGAAGGGACTTGAACCCTCACGTCGTTGCCAACACTAGATCCTTAGTCTAGCCTGTCTGCCAATTCCAGCACTTCCGCATATACACCGACATTACGCCAAAGGGCGCAACATCAGCGACTAGAGTATAATAACATCTTACGTTATAAAAATCAATCATAAAATGAACTTTTTCTTAAATTTTTGTGCTTTTTCTTAAATTCTCAGTCCGTAAATCCATTCAGACCATACTGAGCCAGCACACCTTCATCTGCAAGTCTCTGACGTAAAGCCATATAGAGCTGAGCATTTGTCAGATTTATGTAAGGACTTACATAGAAGATAGAAAGAATCGTACAGGTACAAATACTCAGAACCACCCAGCCGATAAAGGACAGATCCAGTACAAAAGCATTCCATTTCTCACCTGTCATCATTTTCTTACTAAGCGTAAATGCAGTCTTGTAATCCATCTCCGGATTTTCTGCCAGTAGATATGGAATCATGCGGTATTCATAAGCTTTAATAATTCCTGGAATCACTAACAGTAAAGACCATAACCATTGGAACAGGTCTTTCAGGAAGATCGTCTTCACGATATTCAAATATCTTCCGTCCTTGAATCCAAAGCCAAGTAAGCCTACCTTGGGTTGATTTTCAACTAATCCACCCATAACAAAGAATCTCTCAGAACCAACTCTTAATACATTTACCAGAAAAATCTGCAATACTGAACTGATCAATGTCACAATCGCGATCACAGTTACCAGTGCTGCCATGATTGCGATCACTGCAGCAACATTAATATCACTGCTTCCCCATGAAAAGATATCCTGAGCAAATCCATTTGACTGAGAAGTGTTCGAGTATCTGTAGCTCGCAGCTCCACCGCCACCGCTTAAAAGCGCAATGATAAAGCTAACCGCTACTGCCGGCCAATAGTTACGGGATAATGCCGCTTTTGCATTTGTCTTGAGTGTTTTTCTTTCCCACATAATCATTCCCTCATTTCTCTTTTTTATTGTAGTAACCTATCAGATTATCATATTATAACATTTGTCATTTACTCTGTCATGTGACATATGTACTTTCTTTTCTACCGCTTGTCATAACAGCTATCCGTTGTACCCCATACAGATCGAAATCTGTCTTGCGGCCTCTTTTACCTCACGCACCAGCATGGGGATCTTTTCATCTGTGATCTGCTCTGTGCTGCCGCTGACTCCAATGGATGCAATTGCCGTTCCGCAGTAGTCGTAAATCGGAGCACCGATACAGCGGTGATCCGGAATATGTTCTCCATTATCCATCGCCCAGCCCTGCTTACGAACCTCTCTTAGATGTTTCTTAAAGTCGTACAGATTGACGATGGTGGTATCTGTGAACTTCTGAAATTTACAGCTATACAGGATTTCATCCAGCTCATCCCCCGGCAGGCATGCCATCAGACACTTTCCGATTGAAGAACAGTATGCCGGTGTTTTATAGCCCACCCTGGAACGACTCTTCTGAGTCGGATACAGATCCATTTTTTCTATATATATGATATCATCTCCATCCAGTGTCCCCAGATGAACCGTCAGATTCAGTTCTGAATACAAGGCGGCCAGAAATGGCTTTGCTTCTGTCTGCAGTTCCAGATGATTGATATGATAACTGGCGAGCTCAATAAATTTAGGTCCTAATGAGTAACGGCCATCCTTGCGCTTTTGCACATAACCACGGTCGCACATCGACTGAAGCAGACGGAATACAGTTGTCTTGCTCATTTCAGATGCACGCACAAGGTCTGTCAGCGTCATAGGCTGCTGTGCATGTGCCAAAAACTCCAGTATATCAAATAACCGGTCTATTACACGTACATTTGAATCTTTATCCATATCCATCCTCCTTCTCTCTCCTTTACAATAGGTTGTTTAACTGGAAAAATCAAGTACAATATCAAAATAATTCCATCAGGTGGAACCGGGGTTTTGCTGAGCGGAATTGTCTCATTGTGATTTAAATGGAACAGCCTATAATCATATTTGTAACGGAAGGTATGATTAACCATGCAATGTATAGGAGGTAAGAAAGTTATGTTGAAAGCAAATGTAGGTTCCAGTACAAATGAATGCCCGAAAACAGCAGGCAGCGAAGCTGCAAGAGCAGCCAAAATGGGGTTGGCTGACGTGAAAATAGCTTTTGTATATGCAAGCTGTGCTTATGAGATCGCACAGGTAATTGCTGGTGTCAAAGAAGAACTGGCCGGGGTTCCGGTTCTTGGAAACACTTCTTTTACAGGGGTCATTACACCGGAAGGATATGTCGGTGGTGACAAACCATTTGTAGGCATTATGGCATTTTCGGATGCAGATCTGTCTGTTGGCATTGCAGCAGTTGAAAAGAACGGCTGTGCAATCGAGCTCGGAGAAATCCTTGCAAAGAAGGCTATGGCAGCAGCCGGCAAGGATACTGCTCCTGACTATTTCTATATGGCAGCTTCTCCCGCAGAAGAGGAGTTCTATTTAAAAGGAATGAGTAAAGTCATCGGACGTGTTCCGTTCTTTGGTGGAAGCGCAGCTGATAACAGCATTGCCGGTGAATGGAAGCTCTATGCAGAGGATGCTGTGTTTGCAGATGGCTGTATCGTAGCTTATTTCTATGGCGGCCCTAAGATGACAAATCTTTTCACAGGTGCTTACAGAGAAACCAATGATTTTGGTGTGATCACAAAGATAGACGGCAACAGAACATTGATGGAGATCGACGGTGTTCCTGCGACCAGAAAATACGCTCAGTGGAGAGGTCTTGATCAGGAAGCAGTCACAGGTGGCAACCTGCTTGTAACAACCATCACATCACCGCTTGGCATCAAGGATCGTCTAGGTGACCTGATTGCAATCAGACATCCGATGAATGGAAATGATAACGGTTCTATGGCAATCGGCAGCAATCTGGCTGAGAAGACCTGTGTCATCCGTATGGAAGCCAGTGTGGATGAACTGATCGCATCAACCGGAGAAACTCTGAAAAAACTCATTGAGAAGATGCCATCCAAACCGCTCGCATTTCATCTGGTTCACTGTGGTGGACGCCGTGCAGGCATCGGCGACAGAATCAATGAAGTTGCAGCCAGCATCAAAGCCGCTGCAGGAGATATTCCCTATATCGTAGAATTTACATTTGGCGAGTATGGATTTGAAAGCGACAACAACAATACATGCGGAGGCCTGATGTTATCCTTTACAGGCTTTTGCGAATAAGACAGCTACATATAACGAGGAGGTAATCACCATGAAAATGATCATTAACGGAAAAGCAGCAGACGCATCGGATCATAAGGTACTCAATGTCATCAACCCCGCTACCGGGGAAATCATTGATACCGTGCCTTCAGCAACCGCCGATGATGTCAATGCGGCAGTGGCTGCAGCAAAAGCAGCACAAAAAATATGGGCAAAGGTTCCGGTCTGTGAAAAGACAGAAATCATGTTCAAATTTATCAGTCTTGTAGAAGAAAACAAAGAAGATCTGGCAAGAACGCTCTCAGATGAGACCGGCAAACCGATTACAGAGGCAAGAGGCGAAATCGCCAATATTCCGATTTCCTTCAAGGCTTTCTCTGAGAAGGCTAAACATCTCTATGGAGAAGTTGTTCCCGCAGGGCTGGAAGCAGGTCAGGACAAGAATCTGCTCTTTACACAAAGAGAGCCGCTTGGAGTTGTAGCATGTATCATTCCTTTTAATTTCCCGTGTGACTTGTTTGACCAGAAGGTAGCTCCGGCGTTGCTGACCGGTAATGCTGCAATTGTAAAGCCTTCTACAGACAACCCACTTACATTATGCAAACTTACAAAACTGATGAATGATGCCGGTGTGACTCCAGGTGCCATGGAGATCATCACTGGGCGTGGTTCTGTAACGGGCTCTGCACTTTGCGGACATCCTGATGTACATCTGGTTACGCTGACAGGCTCTACTGCGGTCGGTATTGAGACAGCGGTTACATGTGCAAAGAATCTGACACATGTTGCCCTTGAGCTTGGCGGAAATGATGCCTTTATCGTCCTTGAGGATGCAGACGTCGATCTGGCTACAGATGAACTGCTGTGGGGACGTATGTACAACACCGGTCAGGTCTGCTGTGCATCCAAGAGATTTCTTGTGCACAGAAGTCGTGTAGAGGAATTCACAAAAAAGGCAATCGAAAAGATCAGTGCCATCAAACTTGGTATGCCTGCGGATGAGGATACCCGCCTTGGCTGTCTAATCAGTGAAAAGGCTGCCATCGAAGTAGAGGCACAGGTTCATAAAACAGTGGAACAGGGTGGAAAGATCCTGCTTGGCGGTGAAAGAAACGGTGCATTCTACAAACCGACAGTCATCGGTGATGTTCCAAAGACTGCAGATGTCGCCATCGATATGGAAATCTTCGGGCCGGTCGTTCCGATCATAGCATTTGACACAGTTGAGGAAGCCATCGAGATTGCAAATCGTTCTATATTTGGTTTATGCGGATGCGTCTTTTCAGAAAACATGAAGACAGCATTTAAGGTTGCCAATGCACTGGAATGTGGCGGTGCTGTAATCAATGGCGCCAGCTTCTTCAGAAGCTTTGAAATGCCGTTTGGCGGATATAAACACTCCGGTATCGGTACAGAAGGTGTCATGAGTACCTTTGATGAAATGACAAGAACCAAATCTGTCATATTAAAGAATATCTATTAAGATATCCTCTATTTCAAGGCACTGTATGGTGAATGGTTTACAGTGCCTTGAAAGTTATTGATGGTTCCAATAAAATAAACAAAAAATAAATCCAACAGAATCTTGACAATTGTATCAAAACCATATACAATAGTCCTTGCGTGATTCAAAAAACGCAAATGCAGGAATGGCGGAATTGGCAGACGCGCAGGCTTCAGGTG
>CAYRJT010000088.1:0-9036 GCA_964424675.1 uncultured Lachnospiraceae bacterium | reverse complement strand
TCTAAATGTTTTATAAATCACATTATAAATAATTTATATTTTTCTTCAATCAATTTTATAACATTATTTACTCTTTTGTCAATTATCACGGTTTTTACAGTTGTTATTCTGTTATATTTGCACAACGATATTAACAATATGTTACATTTATTATTGTTTTGTTATTTTATGGGAGTAAATATTTATATAAATCTTTATATGAATGATTTACATAATAATCTAAATATGAAACTAAAAAAATAAGCCCTTTTCTATTGTAGAAAAAGGACTTATCTCTGTATGGTTAAAATTGTATTTTATTTATATGATTTTTCCCTTCTTGGTCTCAAAAAACGTATCAATGGTTCCGATGATCTGTTCTGGCGGCATCGTCTTCAGCATATAGCCCTCCGGCTTCAGTGCCAGCACCTTCTTGACACTCTCCTTATCGCCCTTGCTCGTTAAGAACATGACCGGAATCGAACTCGTCCTGACCTCGGCACGAATCATCTCCAGCATCTGAGGACCGGAGCAGACCGGCATTTCATAATCCAGAAGAATCAGATCCGGCAGATTCGTTGCCAGAAATGTGATTGCATTGGTCGCAGAATTCACCATGGATACATGATACTTGTTTCCAAGCCAGGTCTTGACCGTACGGAGCATCGTGCCTGAGTCATCTACCACCAGGATATGCTTTTTCTTTTCCTCCAGCTCGCCTCTTGCTGCAATATTATTCAGCTTTTCGCAGATTGACTTGATATTCAGCGGACGCTCAAATACACCGCCAATGGTATCTCGCGGCATCATTTTCTTGACCTCTTCCACATCCGGTGCATAGCCGATCAGAAAAAGCCTTCTTTCTTCTTCCATGCAAATGTCTCTGATATAAACCAGTACATCCTTTTTATTAGTAGACTGTTCATCTAGGTATAAGAAAATCAATAGCGGCTGATTCTCTATCTGACTGATTTCCGTCAGATCAAAAGCAGCAAATTCGCATTCAAAATCAGCCTCTTCCAGACCTGCTGCCAACGCTGTCACTATAAATGAGGTAGACTCTCCGACTATGAGTACTCTCCTGTCCATCAGTGTTCCTCCCTGCCTAAATATCCATGAATCAAATCTATTATATCATCTCTTGCAACTTCTGCCATAAAAGTTTTTAATTTCTCATAACTTTCTTGAAATGGCTCCGGCATCCGGTACTTTGACAATGTCTCCATAATCAGGTCAGCACTGTCAAAATCAAATACTTCTGCCACCTCGCTCAGGGTTTCCAAAGCTTCTCTTAGCCGTTTCTCTTCTAAGAGCGGCTTGGCTGCCTCATCCTCTGGGCTTTCAAAGATCTGCCTGATCTGGTCTGCATAGCTTCTGTACGTTCGCAGCAGTGCAGGCGTTTCTGCCTCTATGGTTTGCTGATCCTCAGCATTACCGCATGCCTCCAGGCGCTTTGCCTGCTCAGACAGCTCCAGTGCACCGATCAGTCGGGCAGAGCTTTTTAGGGAATGTACCTGTATCGTATAGTTTCTGTAGTCTCTCTCCTGATTGTACTGTTCTATCAAAGCGGCCTGTTTTTCGGCCGGCGGGTAGAATTCCTTGACTACACTCAGATAGATTTCCTCTGTTCCGCATGCCTGTATGCCTGCGTCAACATTGATACCGGATATTCCCCGCAGCTGTGCAGCCCGGTTGATTATCTTTTGTTCTATCGTATAGGAAATAATAGAACCCTTTCCACATACACTGGATATCTGCAGATGCCTGTCTGCTGCAGTCAGTTTTTCAATATCCTCAGGAGAAACGCCTTTTCCGGTATCTGCGACACGGATTTTGAGCAACATCATATCAGGATCTGTTTCCTCATAATTGACTGACATGGTTACAAACCCTGTTTCTGTATTGTTTACGGCGTTTGATAAGATATCCAAAAGCCTTCTTTTTAGTTCAGCCTCGTCGCCATACAGTCTGCATGGGATTTCCTTTTTCACGGTGACTTTGAATTCCAGCCCCTTTTCCTTTGCTGCCTTTTCAGTACTGCTGACCAGTTCCTTGATCAAGGAACGAACCTCATACTCTGCCAATTTTAATATCCTTCTTTCTGATCACGGGTTCCATGCCAAAGCCTTCTCTTTACAGCTCCCGCAGAACCAGTTCTGTGATGCCCGGATTGCTCCCGCCCTGTATCCGAAGGACCTTTGAGTGCCTTCCATAGCCATATTCATCCTCTATCATATTCTTAATACCGGTACCGCCATGATATCCATGGATCAGACGCAGTCTGTATACCGCACCGCCTGCCCTGTTCAGCTGGCTGTCTATCTTGATCTTAGCCTGATACACATTCATGCCATGCAGATCAACCTCTATTATGCCGGAATTCATCATATTTCCTCCCCATCTGTCTGTGTTGTCTCCAGCTGTGGGGCCTCCAGCTGTGGGTCCTCTGCCTCTCTTCCGGTTTCATCGTCCTCCCCGGGAATCTGCATCACGACCTGATTTCTGCCATGCTCCTTCGCATAGTACAGCTTCTCGTCTGCCTCGTTGATCTGTTCTGAGACCAGGCCCTTGACATCACAGACCGCTACACCAAATGACATCGTAAACCGGATTTCCTGATCATTATACTCTACAACCGTTTCCCTGATTTTATGTAAGATATCCTCTAAAATGACTGCTGCAGTCGGTGTATCCTTGCGTTCAAATACAAACAGAAATTCCTCGCCGCCCCACCGGATCACGTAGCCTCGTCCTGTCATTCCCTCAGTCAGGATTGATGCAACCGTCTTCAGTACGATATCTCCGGCTTCATGTCCGTAGGTATCATTGACCTTCTTGAAAAAATCAATATCTCCCATTGCAATCGTATAGGGCTTATCATTCTTCTCAGCCTTTTCACGTGCTGCATCTATTTTCTTGGAACCGGCACGTCTGTTATACAATCCTGTCAACGGATCCCGTTCTATCACCCTTCGCAGTGAATTCTGTACATGCATTGTGAATCTTCCGATATCTCCCAGCTCATCATCTCTCTTCAGTACGACCGGATCGAGTTCTGTAGACAGGTTTTCTCTGTCCATTTCGCGCAGCAGCTCCATAATCCGTTTAATGACCGTTACAGTCTGTGTACTGAATCTGATTATGATCAGCGCAGTCATGACCAAAGCAATCAATGCGATGATAATATTTCGAATAACTGTACCATAAATCATTGATTTGACATCAGCAGCAGGTGCCGCAGTCGCAATCATGCCGATACATTCACCTTTTTGATTCAAGATAGGTCCGTAATATGCGTAATAATCTTTATTGCCGACCTCAACATTATTATAGAATCTGGCTTCAGGTTCATTCCACATCTTCTTAGAAATCAAAAGATGGGCCGCAGTCCCGATATAACGGTTTGCATTCTCGTCCATGATGGTCGTCAGCATTCTGACGTCATAGAAAAATATTGAGATATCCACTCCCGTATCTTCCTTAAAGCGATCCATGATGTGATACTCGCCGCTGATCACTTTTCCGCCCTTGGTCAACGCCATCTTATCCTGATCCTTTACCAGGACATCATAGTCGCCCGGATAAGCCACATCATAGGCAATCAGTGCAGCTGCTCCCACATCCTGCAGATCCTGCTGTACCTGTGACTGTATTCCCTTTGAATATGCAATCGTACTATATAAAATAATAACGGCTCCAAGCGCAACTAAAGGCAGCAACGTCATTCGCATAAATGAATTGTATAAACTGCCCTGTCCTTTTCTGCGCATCTTTTCAATTTTCATCTGTTATCTGCTCCTTATCACTTGCCGTACACTGCTGCCCTATCGATCAGCAATCAATCCTGCATCCTTCATCTTACGTTTCATTTTATACATCCTCTGATCAGCCAGTTCATAGACTGCCTCCGAGTCTCCGCCTGCGCACTCCGTATTAAAGGCATATCCCCATGCCACGCTCAGTCGGATATCGCGCTCCCTGACATTCTGCTTTGCCATCATTTCCTCCATAAACTGCAGTCTGCCCTGAAGTCTTGTTTTTGTAATCTGCGGAAGAATCACGATGAACTCATCACCTCCGAAACGTCCTACTGTTCCGTCTGCCGCAAAGGTTTTCCCTAATATTGAAGCAAAATCCTTCAGCAGTCTGTCACCACAGGCATGACCAAGAGAGTCATTGATCTGCTTCAGATTATTCAGATCCAGACTCAGGATCGCATATCCTTTTTCATGATATTCCAGTTCCTGCAGGACTTCCTCGCACTTCGCCCTGTTATGTATGTTGGTCAGTTCATCCGAGTATGCCATTTTCAGCAGAAACTCGTGTTCTGCCTTGATATACATATTATCCACCATGGAAACACAATAGCTGATTATCAGTATAATCACAAACAGCAATGTACCGACCGGCATAATGCTGATCGTATCCTTCATAAAATCAGGAAGGATGTATTTGCGCACATTATAGCGGATCAGATCACAGCCCGAAAAAACAGAAAGAATAATAATCGCACAGGAAATAATGCGCAGTGTACGGTTCTCATCCTTGATATGTCTGACAACCGTAAGCAGAATAAACGGAATATATGCGACGAGTAATATCTGATAAATCATCAGTGCTGCAGGCAAATGTACAATATTAAAAATCTGCAGAAGCCCTGTTATCGTAAAAAACAGAACACTGCAAATACTCAGAATCCTATAGATCCACCTTTCCAAATTCATTTCCTTGCCAATCGCATAAAAGAACAGCAGGATAGGAACAGGTGCAAAAAACAGTGCGGTATACTCTAACAGTGTATTTTGATCATACCTTTGTGAAAATAATTGTATCAGCTTATAATTGCATGAAACCCATACTCCGATTGCAATGGAAAACAGGGAAATCCAAAACGGCCACTGAAACTCACTGTTATAAAACTGGGCAAAGGATGCAATCAAGATCAATACGCATCCGAACACGATCAGAAACACACTGATGCAAAGAGTCATCCTGTTTTCATAGATAAAATCAGTGATGATCTTTCCATCTTCCTCAAGCAGTACACCATCTATTGAGGTAAACGCATTGTTCTCAGTGACTCCGAGACTGATTTCCAGCTTTTGTCCCTCATAATCCTCCGGCAGTGTCACGTAATGATACCCGCTGCCAACAATCCTGCCTGCAGCTTCACGTTCAGAACCATATTCGTATATCAGTTCGTCATCAAGCCTGACTTCTATCGTCGTATGATAAGTCAGGATACGAAGTACAGGGTCTGTCACTGTCTGCTCCGGCATTACATTCTCTAATAAAACAGTATCTCCCTTCCCGGTAGCAGAAAAAGAGAACTTGCTCAAATCAATGTCCTGACCAGTCTGGTCATTCAAAGTGATCTTCCATCCGGTATTCATCCATATTCCGTCCTGATATGGCTCTTTATTTCCTATTACCTGATATAATATGCAGATCAGACTGATGACACACAGTGTCGTAATGATTGCACAAATCAGGTTTTTCTTCTCTCGCAGTTTTTGTATTTTCATGCTGGCCTCATATTGATTTCATATGTACATTTTATAGATTGACACTTTTTGATAAATCTATCATAACATACATTATGTCTACCGACAACTTTCAGTTTTCACGAAAAAAAATCATCAGGAATATACCTTAATTGTGATTTTTTTCTCATTCTTGTGGAATCCCGAAATAAATATTGTGTTCATCGAAAGATGTTGATATATTGTATATAATGAGAATGAAAAGCGAATCCATCTGCTTCTCAAATCATTACGGGGAAATCAAAAAATCAGGAGGTACTATATGCAAATCTACAAAGCAAAGAATTATGAGCAAATGAGCCGTATTGCGGCAAATATCATTTCAGCGCAAATCACGCTGAAGCCTGACAGTGTATTAGGACTGGCAACAGGCTCTACGCCCATCGGTACATACGCCGAGCTTGTAAAGCGCTATCAAAACGGAGATCTGGACTTCTCAGCCATCACCAGCATCAATCTGGATGAATATAAGGGACTGCCCGGCACCAACGATCAGAGTTACCGTTACTTCATGAATACCAATCTGTTTGATCATGTCAACATCAACAAAGAGCATACTTATGTTCCGGATGGTCTGGAGCCTGATTCTGATAAAGCATGTGATGCTTACAATGCCATCATTCATCAGTATGGCGGTGGAGTTGACTTGCAGCTACTTGGACTTGGTCACAACGGACACATCGGATTCAATGAACCGTCAGACGCATTTGACAAGGAAACACATTGTGTGGACTTATCAGAGCGTACAATAGAGGCAAATGCCCGTTTCTTTGAGAATAAGGATGCTGTTCCGAAGCAGGCTTATACGATGGGAATTCAGACGATCATGAATGCGAAGAAGGTCATGGTAATTGTCAGCGGTAAGGATAAGGCTGAGATCGTGAAGAAGGCTTTCTTTGGACCGATCACTCCTCAGGTTCCCGCATCAGCCCTGCAGCTGCATCAGGACTTTATTTTGGTGGGGGATGAAGAGGCGTTGGCGCTGATATAACCGCCTAACAATAAATGCCTTGAACCTGAGCAGTTCCAAAAATGTCCATGTTCAAGGCATCTTTCATCTTCTTGCACTTAACCTGCTGATTTTCCTGCTCATGGGCTGCCAGTTTGGACAATCAAGATCTGTAAACCCATAGCAAATTCCAAATCACATGCTTCCACTATTTAAATAAATACCTATTGGATAATAAGAGCTTGAGGATGTATATAACATTCCAAATATGACGTCAACTACCTTGTTTATTGGATTTGTTACTACATAATTAAGAGTTGACTTGTCCAAAACAAGAGTCTTTACGTGTTGTACTTTGTCGTTTGGATGCTGTACATGACTTGCTGACTGTCATTGTCCAAAATAACAAGTATCATCGATTATCATTTTATTTAGACAGATACAAGTGAGATTCGCAGTCATTATAATAACCATGATCTGAAATCTAAGACCATAAATGAGGAGGACAACAAGATATGAAAATAGCAAATGCCATGATCTACACTGAAGACTGTCAATTTGTGCAGGGTAGCATTTCCATAGAAAATGAATACATTCATTCTGTAGATTACGAACCTCAAAGCAGTAAGCAAATGCCTGCATATGATGATCATGCCCTTGAAGTGATAAATGCCTCCGGGCTTTATGCGATTCCGGGGTTGTGTGATATTCATTTTCATGCCTGTGACGGGATGGATTTTTGTGACGGAACGACGGAGGCTCTGTCTGTCATGGCGCATTATGAAGCGCTCAACGGGATTACATCGATTTGTCCTGCTTCTATGACTTTCAGTGCGGCAAGATTGCTTGAGATCTGTAAGAATGCTTCAGAATTCACCGCAGGTTCAGATGAAGCAGCTCTTGTCGGAATCAACCTGGAGGGGCCTTTTCTGTCCTACGAAAAACGCGGCGCACAAAACCCAAACTATCTGACTGCTCCGGACGCAGCCCTTGTCAGAGAGCTGAATCAGGCTTCCGGAGGCCTTGTAAAGCTCATTTCTCTTGCTCCTGAGCTGCCAGGCTCTATGGAATTGATTCAGGCACTCAAGCATGATTTCATCCTGTCAGCCGCACATACTGCTGCTGACTATACCGTTGCCAAAAAAGCGTTTGATGAAGGAATGTCTCATGTCACACATCTCTACAATGCCATGCTGCCGTTTACACACCGGGCCCCCGGTCTCATCGGGGCTGCTTACGATACCCCCGGCTGCAGTGTGGAACTGATCTGTGATGGAGTTCATGTACATCCCACTGCAGTGCGTATGACCTTCTCACTCTTTGGTGATGATCGAATCATTCTCATCAGTGATACGATGATGGCGGCAGGACTGACAGACGGCTCCTACTCGCTCGGCGGACAAGCCGTCAATGTCCACGGAAATCTGGCAACGCTGGCTGACGGCACGATTGCCGGTTCTGTAACAAATCTGTACAGCTGTATGACTCATGCAGTCAATATGGGCATTCCTCTTGAAAGTGCAGTCAAGTGTGCGACCATGAACCCTGCCAAGAAAATCGGTATCTATGAAAAAGCCGGAAGCATCACTCCCGGCAAATACGCAGATCTTCTATTATTAAATTCTGATCTTTCACTGCATTCCGTCTTCCTAAGAGGCAGGAAAATCAGATCATGTAAGCAGTCATCACTATAATTGATTCCGGTACTCATTTGCTGAAATACCACATATTTTCTTAAATACCCGTGAAAAATGTGCCATATCCAGAAATCCCACTTCATCGGCGATATCGCCGATTCGAAGTGCGGGATTTTCCAGCAGCTTCTTCGCTTCCTCTATTCGAACCGTATTCAGAATTTCAGAAAAGCTCTGTCCCGTGTGTCCATTCAAAAGCTTACTTAAATGCCACTGACTGACGTAGGTCTTATCTGCAACCTCAGATAACGTCAGTTTTTCCTTATAGTGCCCCCGAATATATGCCATGGCATTCTTGACGATAAAGCTTCCGGCTTCTGTTTCCGTTTTTTCGCCTTGACTGCCAGTCTGTTGACTCTGTCCCGACAGCCCTGCACCGATTGGTCTGGTTGTATTTTGTCCGGCATAGTGCCGTCTGAGCCGTTCTGTCATGCACTGAATCGCTTCTTCCAGCTCATCCATTTTGGAAGGCTTCAGCAATAGTCTCGTCACTCCCAGCCGGACTGCCTGTTGGGCGTATTCAAAATCACGATACCCTGTCAGTATCGTGATTTCTATATTGTCATATTGAGACTTTAATGCAGCAATCATCGCTAAACCGTCCATCTGTGGCATACTGATATCCGTAATGACAATATCCGGCCGCAGCTTTTCAATGAACTGCAGACCTTCTATGCCATTTGGCGCACTGCCTGTTACCACACAGTTCCAACGTTCCCATGGAATACTTTTCGTGAGTCCTTCTACGATAATCGGTTCATCATCAATGATCATTACCTTGTACATAGAACATCGTCCTCCATCACATTTTACATAAGAGCTCTCCCTTGATTTTAACTATCAAGGGTATCTCATTGCTTCGCAACGAGAG
>CAYRJT010000087.1:0-9037 GCA_964424675.1 uncultured Lachnospiraceae bacterium | reverse complement strand
GTTGAATGTGATATACGATTTTTATCTAAAAAATGCTTATCTAAATGACATTGGTGTTTTATTGTATGCAGTTTTGTATATCAAGAAGTTTCACCTGACACCGAATGCACATTTTCTGGCCTTGAATCTGGAAATATTGATTCACATGGGACTCGCCGTAGTATTTTTTGGCTGGGATTACGGCTTTCAGTATTTCTTCATTTTTTTATTTACTTCAATTTTTATGAAGGTGTTGAATAACATCAAATTCATACAGCTGTATGGAGTGGTGCAGGCGGTGGTGTATCTGATCCTTAGAGTGATTACCTTCAATATGGAGCCGATATATCCAAAAGCAGACGATGCAGTGGTTCGAATAATCTATCTCATAAATGTATGTATATTCTTTGTTGGGGCGTATGTACTGGCGAATACAGTGAATCATTCAAACCTGTTGTACAGAGCAATGCTTTCCAAGGACAATGAAGAGCTCAAGGAACAGGCACAGGAGGATTATCTGACAGGTCTTGCAAACAGACGCAGCCTCTATAATCAGTTTGACTATCTGGAGCGCAGTTCGAATGGAAGCTTTACATATTGTGTTGCAATTGGTGATATTGATGATTTTAAGCTGATCAATGATAAATGGGGTCATGAGATCGGGGATGCAATCCTCGTCAATATGTCAGATATCATTCGCAATATGGTACGCGAGAAGGATATTGTATGCAGGTGGGGCGGAGAAGAAATCGTGATTGTCATGCCTAATATGCCGCGGAATCTTGCATATGAGAGAATAGAAGGAATACGAAAGAGGATTGAGACAGTCAGCGTTGAAGGCAAATCAGGAAAGATATATGCGACCATGACCTTCGGTGTCTGTGGAAATTATGGAGAGACAGATCTGGAACGGGTCGTAGCGAAGGCAGACGAATTGCTGTATATCGGCAAGAAGAATGGAAAGAACCAGGTTGTGCAGGATCAAAAAATCATATAGGACAGAATAAAAACAGGACAGGGCAGCTGTCCTGTTTTTGTGCGGTTCTATCAGTATCATTCGTACAATATAATGTTAATAACAACAATTTGACGAGCGTATGAGATATGAAATTATGGAAACGATGGACGGCCATATTACTGCTGATAGTATCCTTTGCTACAACGACAGGATTTGATTCAATCGAGACTGCTTCTCCATCGGTGATATTGATGGAAGCATCAACAGGAACGGTAATCTATGAAAAAGAGGCAGATTCGGTACTGCCGCCTGCCAGTATCACAAAGATCATGACCATGCTGTTGATTTTTGATGCGCTGGAGGCAGGCAGGATCAAACTGACAGACGAAGTTTCTGTATCAGAATATGCTGCTTCCATGGGTGGTTCACAGGTCTTTTTAGAGCCTTTTGAAAAACAGACGGTCGAGACGATGCTCAAATGTATTGCCGTAGCATCAGCAAACGATGCCTCTGTGGCTATGGCCGAGTACGTATGCGGAAGTGAAGAGGAATTTGTCAAGAAAATGAACGAGCGTGCAGCCGGTCTGGGCATGAAAAATACAAACTTTGTGAACTGTAACGGTCTGGATGTGGAGGGGCATGTCACCACTGCACGTGATATTGCCATGATGTCCAGAGAGCTGATCACGCATCACCCGGAGTATGAGAAATACTCAATGATCTGGATGGAAAATATCATACATAATACGGCAAAAGGGAGCTCCGAATTTGGCCTGACGAATACAAACAAGCTGGTGCGGCAGTATACACATACGACAGGACTGAAAACAGGTTCTACTTCTCTTGCCAAGTATTGTGTTTCTGCCACTGCACGTAATAATGGAATCGATTTGATTGCAGTGATTATGGCGGCACCGGATCATCAGGTGAGATTTAAGGATGCAGTGGCACTTCTAAATTACGGCTTTGGGGTGAGCCAGTTGTATACGGATGAAAATCAGGACACTCTGGCGCCACAGCTGATCGCAGGAGCCATTGAGAGCAGTATTGATATCCGCTATACAGGTGCATTCCGGTTTCTGGCCTTTGAAGGGGAAAATCTTGCATCTGTAACAAAGGAGGTAAGGCTGCAGGAAAAGGCAAAGGCACCGGTCAAGGAAGGCGATGTAGCAGGAGAGGCAGTGTATATGCTGGGCGGGAAAGAGATTGGACGTGTGCCGATTGTATATGCAGAATCCATGGAGAAGGCCGGCTATTTTGATTATCTGAAAAAAGCGGCAGATCATATGCTGTTGTAAATGGAACTGTTTTTTTCATTGAATTCTGAAAAAATCCATGATATAATACAAGATATTGTGGAGCACAACGATAAATGCCACACATTTAGATTCGGGGATGATATATGCTGATAGCAGGAATCATAGGCACAGTCGCAGTACTGGCTGCCGTGACAGCAATCATGATTGATAAAGAAAGCAAGGAGTTCTGTATTTCTTTTTATGAATATCATTCAGCCTGTTTATCCAGAGACCAATACAGGATTGTTTTTTTGTCTGATCTTCATGACAAAGTATTTGGTGAACACAACGAACCTCTTTTGGAGGCAATTGATGATCTCCATCCCGATGCGGTTATGTTTGCCGGCGATATGGTGACCTCTTCAATGGAGCTGCATTATGACTATACGCCAACGATACAGTTCATAGGAAAGCTTGCAAAGAAATATCCTGTTTATTATGGGATGGGCAACCATGAAGAAAAGTTTAAAAGACAGCCGGATGTTTTTCCGGGACAATATGAGGATTTGAGCAGGAGACTGGCAGCGTATGGTGTGCATATCATGGAAAATGAGACTGTCAGGATACCGGAGGCCGGCATTACAGTATATGGACTGGATCTTGAACATGAGTATTACCGCAAGCTGGTGACAAAGCATCTGCCGCCGGATTACTTACGAAATATTTTTGGGGATGTGAACAAAGAGGACTATACGATCCTGCTGGCACATAACCCTGAACATTTTCCGGAGTATGCAGCATGGAAGCCTGATCTGGTCGTTTCAGGGCATATTCATGGTGGCATCATGCAGCTTCCGTTGCTGGGAGGTGTAGTATCTCCTCAGCTGAAGCTGTTTCCAAAGTATGATGCAGGAGAGTTTCAAAGTGGCAGTACGACAATGCTGCTGAGCCGGGGAATCGGGTCACACACGATACCGGTCCGTATTTGGAACAGGGCAGAGGTACTCTGTGTAGATTTGAAGAAAACAAAGGGAAATTCCTAAGGGGGATAAAAATGGATTTAACATTCAAATTACAGACATTTGAGGGTCCGCTGGATCTGCTGCTGCATTTGATTGAGAAGAATAAGGTGGATATTTATGATATACCGATTGTACTGATCACAGAACAGTATCTGGAATATATCAAACAGATGGATACGCAGGATCTGGATGTCATGAGTGAATTTCTGGTGATGGCAGCGACATTATTGGATATCAAGTGTAAGATGCTGCTGCCGAAGGAAGTCAACGAGGATGGAGAAGAAGAGGATCCGAGAGCAGAGCTGGTACAGAAACTGATTGAATACAAAATGTATAAATATATGGCATATGAACTGCGGGATAAGCAGATTGATGCAGGCAAAAATGTATTTAAGAATCCGACGATGCCAAAGGAAGTGGCGGATTATTCACAACCGATTGATTACGATGCGCTGGTGGGTGATATGGATCTGGCAAAGCTGAACCAGATCTTCAAATCCATCATTAAAAAGCAGGAGGATAAAGTAGATCCTCTGCGCAGCAAATTCGGTAAGATTGAAAAAGATGAGATCAATATGGAAGAGAAAACAGTCTATATTGAGGAGTATGTAAAGACACATAAGAAATTCAGCTTCAGAAATCTGCTGGAGGCTCAGCCTACCAAGATGGAAGTGGTGGTAACGTTCCTTGTCATATTGGAATTGATGAAGATCGGCAAGATTCTGATTATGCAGGAAGGTATTTTTGATGATATTATGATTACTGCAAAGGAAGCTGCATAATGATATTGCAGCCTAGATATTCAGGAAGGATATAATGAACATTTATGGATGATACGATGAACTCGGAATTTGATCATATACTGGATGAGGTACTTCCTGTAGCGTCGGGAGAACCGGAGGCAGAGCAGGACATTGCGCTGACGGAAGCTCAGGAGGAAACGATTGCACCGGTGGAACATCCGGAGGCAGTTCTGGAGGCAGTTCTGTTTTCTATGGGGCATTCCGTCGGACTGAAGAAGCTCGCCATGACAATCGGACGGGAACCAGAGGAAACACAAGCCATTCTGAATAAAATGATAGAGAACTACCAGTCACAGGATCGTGGGATTACCATCATAGAGTTGGATGGCTCTTTTCAGATGTGTACCAAAAATGAGATGTATGAACATCTGGTCAGAATCACTAAGGTACCAAAAAATTATGTGCTGACGGATACCTTGCTTGAAACATTGTCTATTGTGGCATATAAGCAGCCGGTCACACGACTGGAGATAGAGAAGATCAGAGGGGTCAGCTGTGATCACGCAGTGAACAAACTGATCGAGTACAATCTGATTATGGAGCTGGGCAGGCTGGACGCTCCCGGAAGACCGCTTCTGTTCGGCACAACAGAGGAATTCCTAAGGGCATTCGGAGTCAAATCTCTTGACGATCTGCCATTGTTAAGGCAGGATCGCTTTGAAGATTTTAAGAGAGAAGCAGAAGAAGAAATCCAGTTGAAGCTGGATATATAAAAATGAAAAAAGAAAGACTGATGAGGATGAATACAGTGTGATTCCTGTCATCAGTCTTTCTTTTTGCTCATATATTCAATTAATGACAGTATCAGGTGTGACAGTCATGCACAGATTATTGAAATCATTCAAGTGGATAGGAGCATTCGGACTCATGCTGGTGTTGTACACATCCTATGATGTGAGTGCCGGGGAGGAACCGGAACAAAGTGAACTGTATGCGACATCAGCAGTGCTGATGGATGCAGCTTCCGGCAGGGTCTTATATGAAAAGAACGGATATGAATCACTCCCGATGGCAAGTACAACAAAAATCATGACCTGTATTTTGGCATTGGAAAACGGCGATCTGGATTCACTGGTGACAGTTTCGGATTATGCGGCATCTCAGCCAAAGGTGCGTGCAGGTATCCGGCCAGGGGAGCAGTACCGGCTTGAGGATCTGCTGTATTCATTGATGCTGGAATCCCATAATGACAGTGCCGTGGCCATAGCAGAACATATAGGCGGCAGCGTGGAAGACTTTGCGAAGATGATGAATCAAAAGGCCCGGGAAATAGGATGCAAGGATACATATTATATTACGCCAAACGGACTGGATGCGGCAGTCACTTTGGCGAACGGTACAGAGAAAGCCAGAGTGGAGACCCATAGGACGACTGCTGTGGATCTTGCAAAAACGATGGCGTATTGTATCAGTAAATCTGCACAGGCTGACGCTTTTCTGAGGATTACACGTCAGCCGGACTGGCAGTTTAGCAACCGGATTGCAGAAGAAAACAAAAGCAAAGAGGGTAGTCACAGTGTATCCTGCAATAATCACAATGCATTTCTCGGAATGATGGACGGAGCGCTTTCCGGAAAAACCGGCTTTACAAGTAAAGCGGGGTACTGCTACGTGGGAGCACTGGAGAAGGATGGCAGTACATTCACGGTAGCACTTCTGGCATGCGGGTGGCCGAATCACAAATCCTATAAATGGCAGGACACACGAAAACTGATGGAATATGGCCAGGAAAACTATGAATATCATGCATTCGCAGAGATACCGTACATAGAAGAAAAACTGCAGCCGATTACCGTCGTGAATGGTCAGACAGACAGAATCGGCGAACGTGCTGTGACGGCATTGAGACTGGATGAGACGGATGACAGAGAAGCTATATCCGGATTGCTGTTAAACAACAGAGAGGAAATAGAGGTGGTTTATTCACTGCCTGATGAACTGACGGCACCTGTTTATGCCGGACATAAGATCGGAAGTATCAAATATATCGTGAAGGGAGAGGTATGGAGAACAGAGGTGATTACGGTAATGGATACGGTTGAGGCAATTGATTATTCCTGGTGTCTTGCTAAAATAATCTCAATCTTCTTAACCTGAGAAGATAAATCATACATATTGTTAAACAAATAACGATTTGCAGACGAATAGTCAGATAAATCAAACGAAAAAAACTTAATTTCGTTCTATGCTCTTTTGAGAAGTTGTGCTATAATCAAATATGTGCGAATTTATGCGGTTTTATCAGTATTTCGCAACGATAATCGATACGCAGCAGCGCTTCGATTCAAATGTTCAATCAAATTATTTATATAAAATGGAGGGCCAAACAAAATGAGTAACACTTCTCAAGCGAGTCAAAGAATTCAAGCTTTACTCGATGAAAACAGTTTTGTTGAAATCGGCGGTCTTGTTACGGCAAGAGCAACAGATTTTAACATGAAACCACAAGACACTCCGGCCGACGGTGTAATTACCGGTTATGGATTGATTGACGGCAATCTGGTATATGTATACAGTCAGGATGCTTCTGTCATGAACGGTTCGGTAGGTGAAATGCATGCAAAGAAAATTACAAACCTGTATGACTTTGCATTAAAGATGGGCGCACCGGTAATCGGACTCCTGGATTCAGCAGGACTCAGACTGCAGGAAGCAACAGATGCACTGAATGCTTTTGGTACGATTTATCAGAAGCAGGCACTGGCATCCGGCGTGATTCCTCAAATCACAGCTGTATTCGGTAATTGCGGCGGCGGACTTGCTTTATTTGCAGGCATGACAGATTTCACATTTATGGAATCCGGCAAGGCAAAAATGTTCGTAAATGCTCCGAATGCAATTGATGGCAATGAAATCGGAAAATGCGATACATCAGCTGCCGCATTCAGAAGTGAAGAGTGCGGAGATGTAGATGTTGTTGCAGATGAGGCTTCCATTCTCGGACAGATCAGACAGCTCGTAACGATGCTGCCTGCTAATAATGAAGAGAACGGCTCATTTGATGAGTGCACAGATGATCTGAACAGAACCTCAACAGATCTTGCAAACTGTGTAGGTGATACAGCCATTGCTTTATCACAGATCGCTGATAACAATCTGTTCTTCGAGGTAAAGAGCGGTTATGCCAAGGATATGGTAACCGGCTTCATCAAGTTGAACGGTACGACAGTCGGTGCGGTTGCTAACCGTACAGAGGTATATGATGCAGAGGGCAATAAAGCAGAGACATTTGATGCAGTACTTTCAGCAAGAGGCTGTGAGAAAGCTGCAGAATTCATCGCTTTCTGTGATGCATTTGATATTCCTGTGTTATCACTGACAAATGCCAAGGGCTTCAAGGCATCCATGTGCTGCGAAAAGAAACTGTCAAAGGCAGCTGCAAAGCTTACATATGCTTTTGCAAATGCAACGGTACCGAAGGTAAACGTGATCATCGGACAGGCATTCGGCAGTGCTTATGTCACTATGAATTCCAAGGCTCTCGGAGCAGACATGACATTTGCATGGTCAACTGCTGCTGTTGGTATGATGGATGCAAAACTGGCTGCAAAGATCATGTATGACGGACAGGGTGCAGACGTAATCGATGAGCAGGCTAAGAAATATGCAGATCTTCAGATGAGCGCAGTTTCAGCTGCTAAGAGAGGATATGTTGATACAATAATTGAAGCACAGGATACCAGAAAGTATGTCATCGGTGCTTTTGAAATGTTATTCACAAAGAGAGAAGATCGTCCAAGTAAAAAACACGGAACAGTTTAAGAAAGGTGATACTTAATATGAAGAAATTAAGATTAGTATTATGTCTGGTTGTCTCTCTTTTCTGTATGACGGCATGTGGTACAAGTGAACCCAAGGTTTTGTCTCCTGAGCTGGAGAAGGCTGCAACCGGTATTTCCGAGTATATCGTTCAGAGCTTCTTTGTGCCAATGACGGCGGAAGAGGCTCAAAGCTATACCGATGCAGGTGCTGAGCGTGTGGCTGTTACCTATGAGCAGAATTATTCTCTTTCTGTTGACGGCAACGGTATGATCGGAGCTGTAACATCATGGACATCAGCAAAAGAGGATCTGGGTGATCTGGTCAGCATTGACGGTTCAGAGGTTGTCAGTTATAACGGCAAAGAAATCATAACCAATGTAAAGATTACAGGAACAAAGAGAACAGCAGTTGTAGAGTTTATATTTAAAGACAATCCATATCTGACCATGAAGTCAGCAGCTACCAATGTAGATTATACGTTCGGCGAGAAGATGGAAAAAGCCGCACTGAATACATTACTTGGTATGGGTACCGTATTTGTAGTACTGATTCTGATTTCATTAATCATCAGCTGCTTTGGTATATTCCCGAAGCTGCAGGCAGCAAGTGAGGCCAAGAAAAAGAAGAAGGCTGCTGCAGCAGTCGACAATACGGTTGCACAGATCATTGAAAAAGAAGAACTGTCTGATGATCTGGAGTTGGTAGCTGTTATAACAGCAGCAATCGCAGCAGGTACGGGATCTTCAACAGATGGATTTGTAGTCAGAAGCATCAAGAGAGTAAAAACGAATAAATGGCAGAAAGCCTAACCAATAGGAGGAATATGAAATGAAAAATTATACCATTACCGTTAATGGCAACGTATATGATGTAACAGTAGAAGAAGGCGCAGCAACAGGAGCACCTGTTGCTGCAGCACCTAAGGCAGCGCCGGTAGCAGCACCTAAGGCAGCACCCGCAGCAGCACCTGCAGCAAGCGCAGGCGCAGGCTCAGTCAAGATCGAAGCAGGCGCAGCAGGTAAAGTATTCAAGGTGGAAGCAAGTGTAGGACAGGCAGTAAAGGCAGGAGATACAGTTGTTGTTCTGGAAGCAATGAAGATGGAAATCCCTGTTGTAGCTCCTTCAGAAGGAACCGTAGCAAGCATTGACTGCGCAGTTGGCGATGCTGTAGAAGCAGGTGCACTTTTAGCCACACTGAAATAAGGGCGTTTCGTTCAAGAGAAAATAACATGGAGGTCACAAAATGTCATATGTAACAAATACATTGGAAAATCT
>CAYRJT010000086.1:792-9057 GCA_964424675.1 uncultured Lachnospiraceae bacterium | reverse complement strand
TCATCATACCGTTCAAGCTCCTTGCCATCTACCTGCTTTTCCTGCGCGATATCCTGCAGCAGACTCTTATCATACAGCTTGATGGAAAAACGCTCTGCCAGCATTTCCGCTATTTCATGTCCGCCGCTTCCAAATTCCCGTCCGATCGAAATAATCAATTGTTTCTCCAATGTTCTTCCCCCTTTGGATTAAAGATATCTTAAGAAAATAAATATCATGGTGATCAAAATGACCATAATAGTTGCCGGTGCCATAACCCTGCAGTATCTGCCCCAGCCAATCGGGTAGCCCTCCTTTGCCGCCACTGCCGTACCAACGACATTTGCGGATGCTCCAATCGGTGTTGCACTGCCGCCGATGTCCGTTCCCATGGAAAGCGTCCATGCGAGAACCGACAGATCAATGCCCTGTGTCACCGCGAGACTCTTAATCACCGGAATCATCGTAGCCGCAAAAGGAATGTTATCAATAAAGGCACTGGCAATTGCAGATCCCCAGATAATAATGGCTATCATCAGTTTAACATTTCCACCACTGATCTGACCAATGAAATTTGCAATCACCTCTAAAGTTCCTGTCTGCTCCAGTCCACCGACCACCACAAACAGTCCGATGAAGAATAACAATGTCTTATAATCAAGACGTTTTAACAAACTCCATGCATCGCTCCAGGCTGTCAGAAGTGTCACAAGTGCAATGAAAAGACCTATGTATGCAACTGTCAGACCCGTCTGTGCATGTGTTACCAGCATGACTACTGCACATAAGAAGATCACACAGCTGATGATGAATTTCTTTTTGTCCTTGATTGCTTCCTTCGGTTCTGGAAAAGCCGATGTATCAATTTCCACAGCCCCTGCGCTCAATTCTTTTCTATATACAATATAAAAATATAGAATGGATAAAATCAGCGCCACACCTGCCATCATTCCTGTATTCGTAATAAAATCTGCAAACGAATACCCCAGTGATGTACCTATGATAATATTCGGCGGATCTCCGCACATCGTCGCCGATCCGCCCAGATTCGCGCAGAAAATCTCAGACAGGATCATCGGTACCGGGTTGAATTTCAATAGCTGTGCCAGTTCTATGGTCACTGCAGCCAAAAATAAAATAACAGTAATACTGTCGATAAACATAGACAATATACCTGACATAATCATAAAGGTAATAAAGATGGAAATCGTCTTATAGTGAACGAGCTTTGCAATCCGCATACACAGCCACCGGAAAAAGCCGGCGCGTTCCATTCCTTCCACCATGACCATCATCCCCGCTATGAAGATAATGGTTGCCCAGTTGATACCGGAGGAATTCTCAGAAGTCTCTCCACTCACATACCAGAAACCGGAGGTAAATATTTCTTTCAGATTTAATGTGTTCACAATTGCACTCATACTGTGCATTCCGATGCCGAATACCAGTACCAGAGTCAACAGACCGCATAATAAAGTGACAATATGCCTCTCCAGTTTCTCCGTAATAATTAGCAGAAACATTGCGAGAAATATAATCACAGCCATGATTTGTGCCATATCTTTTGTCTCCTTTTCTCCGCAAAAAACCACTCTGCCGTGACAGGCAAAATGGTATTTTTGTCGTTCCTGAGTTATTATAAGTAGAATGTTCAATACTTTCAAGCAAAATTTTTTCTTTTTTAACATTTTCTTAGCACGATGACTGCTAATCCCGAAAAAGCTTTGTTCTGTCCATTCTCCGGATCTCATCACGACGAATCTTGCCATTGGTCGTCTTTGGCAGACTGTCCACAAATTCAATGACGCGGGGATACTTATAAGGTGCTGCCTCCTTCTTGACAAAGTCCTGGATATCCGTCTTCAGTTGATCCCCTGCTGTATAGCCCTCCGAAAGAACGATGGTGGCCTTGACCAGATACCCTCTTTTCTCTGAAGGCACACCGGTTACGGCACATTCCAGCACAGCCGGATGCATCGACAGGATATTTTCGACCTCTGAGGGTCCGATTCTGTATCCGCTGGACTTGATGACATCATCCTTGCGGCTGACAAACCAATAATATCCTTCTTCATCCTTATAGGCCAGATCGCCTGTGTGATAAATACCGTCACGCCATACGTACCGATACTGCTCCGGATCATCTGCATAGCCTGAAAACAGTCCGACCTGACGGCTGGTGCCTCTTGGCAGCAGGATGATCTCACCCTCCTGATTGGGTCCGACAGGATGATTTTCATCATCCACAATATCCAGATGATAGTAGGGGGTCGGCTTTCCCATGGAGCCTACGCGCAGCTTCGCATTTTTCAGGTTTGCAAGTGTCAGCGTCGTCTCTGTCTGACCAAAACCTTCCCTGATCTCCAGACCTGTTGCATCCCGAAAGGCCCGGAATGTATCCTCGCTCATGGCTTCTCCTGCGGTTGTTACCTGCTGCAGTGAGGACAGATCGTATTTAGAAAGCTTCGTGCGCACCAGGTAACGATAGATGGTCGGCGGTGCACAAAAGGAGGTCACCCTGTATTTTTCTATGATGTGGAGAATCTCATTGGCATAAAAATGATCATAATCATATGCCATCACTGCGCTGCCGCACAGCCACTGACCGTAGATCTTGCCCCATGCTGCCTTTGCCCATCCGGTATCTGCCAGTGTCAGGTGCAGTCCGCCGTCTACGACACACTGCCAGTATTCTGCTGTGATGATATGTCCAAGCGGATATGCATAATCATGCAGTACACCCTTTGGCTCTCCCGTGGTACCTGATGTAAAGTATAAAAGCATCGGATCATCATTCTGTGTCATCACACGTTCAAATGCTGTATCTGCATCCTGCATTTCACGGTCAAAGTCAATAAAACCGTCTATGCCGCCCTTGACTGTCATACACACTGACAGTTCCGGACATTCTTTACGTGCTTCCTCCACATATGCCGGTATTCTTTCCTCCGGAGTACAGAGAATGATCCTGATGTCTGCCGTCTTCACCCGATATGCAATATCGCGCTCTGTCAGCATATGAGTTGCCGGAATCGCTACCGCACCAAGCTTATGCAGTCCAAGAAGTGCATACCAGTACTGATAATGGCGTTTCAAAATCAGCATGACCTTATCACCACGTCCGATGCCATATTTTCTGAACACATTGGCTGCCTGGCTGCTTAAAGTACTCAGATCCTGAAATGTAAATGTTCTCTCTTCACCATGCTTGTCGCACCATACCAGCGCTGTTCTGTCCGGCTCCTCCTTTGCAATCTCATCCACCACATCATATGCAAAGTTAAAATGCTCACCACAGGTGATTTCCAAATCTGCCAGTTCTCCCTGCTCATTAAATGTCTCTTTACAAAATTTTTGATAGATCACGTTCATCGTTCCTTCCAATTTTTCTGTATTTCTCATACCGTCTATCCAACAGTTCCTCTGTTGTCAGTTTCTTTAAAGTTGCAAATTTTTCATCAATCTGCTTCTGCAGTGTTCTGTAAAAGCGGTCATTGTCTGTTCCCGTACGATACTGTCTTGGCTCCTCGATAATCTTCTCGATGACTCCCATGGAGATCAGATCCTCTGCAGTCAGTCTGAGTGCCTCAGCGGCTTCAGCAGCCTTTGCTGTGTCCTTCCATAGAATGTTGGCACAGCTCTCCGGTGAAACCACAGAATAATAGGCATTGGACAGCATCCAGACCTCATCTGCCACCGCAAGTGCCAGTGCGCCGCCGCTGCCGCCCTCTCCAATTACGACAGACAGTACTGGTGTCTTCAGCAGCATCATTTCCATCAGATTTTCTGCAATTGCCTGCCCTTCGCCGCGCTCTTCCGCTCCAATTCCACAGTAAGCACCGGCCGTATCTACAATGCATAGGATTGGCCGGTGAAACTTTTCAGCAAGCTTCATCTGACGCAGTGCCTTACGATAGCCCTCCGGATGGGCTGCCCCAAAATTGCACTCTATTTTTTCTTTCGTATCATGTCCCTTTTCGATTCCAATCACTGTCACCGGCCGCCCCTGAAGCAGTCCAATCCCTGCCATCACAGCCTTGTCATCTCCATATCTGCGGTCTCCATGCAGCTCTGTGAAATCATCAATCAGTTTTTGGATATAATCTCCTGCCGTAGGTCTTTCTTTATCACGTGCAAGCAACACTCTGTCATAGTTTGTCATTCACAATTCTCCAATCAGTTCTGTCATTCATTGTTCACTCTATTCTCCGACAAGATCCCCTCATTGTTTCTGTATGCCCACATGATTCTTAAATGACTGCTTCGCTATGCAGCCTCAATACTTTGTCAATATAATTCCTCTGCTCCGGCCGCTTCACGATCTCATCTACAAATCCACAGGAAAGCAGTGCCTCTGAGCGTTGAAAACCCTTGGGTAGTTTTTTCTTCAAGGTCTGCTGGATGACACGCGGTCCCGCAAAGCCCACCAGTGCGTTGGGTTCTGCCAGGATCAAATCCCCCTCCATGGCAAAGCTTGCCTCCACGCCGCCTGTCGTGGGATTGGTCAGCAGTACAATATATAACAGCCCCGCATCACTATGCTTCTTCACTGCACCGGATACCTTGGACATCTGGATCAGTGACAGCATCCCCTCCTGCATCCTTGCGCCTCCAGATACGGTCACACCGATTACAGGAAGCCTATTTTCCTTGGCATATTCAAATAAAAGTGTGATCTTCTCTCCGACTACTGTTCCCATAGAGCCCATCATAAAATTAGAATCCATGGAAAAGATGCAGCATGGCTTGTTGCCGATCCTGATCCTGCCACAGACCACGCCCTCTTTTTCTCCACTCTTTTTCATTGCCTGTTTTAATTTCTCATCATATTCAGGAAATGCAAGAATATTGGCTGATTCTCTGTCTCCATATAATTCCTCAAAAGAGTCCTCGTCAGCTAAGAATAAGATTCGTTTCCTGGCTCCGATATGAAAATAGTAATTGCATAACGGACACATATAGTAGTTGTCACGCGCCGCCTGCCGGTCTATCATATTCTTGCATGCAGGGCACTCATATTCCATTAATTTGGATGCATCCTTATCTCCCAGCTTCAAGGTCTCTTTGTTATCCGTGCTGCCGGTACTGCCCTCCAGCACATTGTCCGCTGTCTTAAACAACTCTCTTAAATTCATTTAATTTCCCATCCTGTCCTGCTTTCGCAAATTCCGTCCGCTCAGATACAAGGTTTGTATCCTTGATAAATCCGGTCGAATAGGTACCGTTGATAAAGGATTCCTCCGAAATTGCGCGCAGATGAAAATCACTGTTATTCTCCACACCGTAAATGATCAGTTCTGAAAGAGCACTCCGCATCTTACGGATGGCATTCTCTCTGGAGCGTGAGCATACGATCAGCTTGCCCAGCATGGAATCATAGTAGGGCGGTACTACACAGCCCTGATACAGTGCACTGTCAAACCTGATATTCGGCCCGCCCGGTTCATGCAGGATCTGTATCTTGCCGCAGCTTGGTGTAAAATCAGCCGCATTGGCCGCGCAGATTCTACATTCAATCGCATGACCCTCCAGTTTCAGATCTGCTTCATCAAAGCTGATACAGCAGCCTGCCGCCGTTCTGATCTGCCATTTTACAATATCCACTCCGCACACCATCTCAGTGACTGAATGCTCCACCTGCAGTCTGGTATTCATCTCCATAAAATAAAACTGATCACCATCGAGCAGGAACTCAATGGTTCCGACTGATACATACTGTACTGCAGCCGCTGCCTTTCTCGCCGCCTCATACATCTGCTCACGGATTTCCTGTTTCAGATCCGGTGCAGGACACTCCTCAATCAGCTTCTGGTTCTTATACTGAATGGAACAGTCACGCTCGCCTAGGATGATAATCTTGCCGTTCTGATCAGCCAGGAGCTGTACTTCTATGTGCTTGACTCCTGTCAGATATTTTTCCAGATAAAGGGCTCCGTCTCCAAACGCTTCCTTTGCTTCCTCAGATGCGCTTAGATATGCCGGTGCCAGTCCGCTCTCCTGCTCTACAATGCGGATGCCCTTGCCGCCTCCGCCGGAACGTGCTTTCAGCAGTACAGGATAGCCCAGCTTTGCTGCTGCTTTCTTTGCTTCCTTGATATCCTTCAGGATGTCACTGCCGGGAATTACCGGAACCTTTGCTTTTTTCATGGTCCGGCGCGCTTCATCTTTGTCCCCCATCTTTCTGAGTACTTCTGATGACGGCCCGATAAAGGCGATTCTGTTCTTCTCACATTCTTCTGCAAAGTCAGCATTCTCTGACAATAGTCCGTATCCCGGATGTATTGCCTCCACACGACATTTTTTTGCCACTGTCAGAATCGCATTCTGATTCAGATAGCTGTCACTGACCGGTGATCCTCCGATGCAGTAGCTCTCATCTGCCATGCTGACATGCAGTGCCTCCGCATCGGCCTCAGAATAAACAGCAACTGTCTTAATGCCCATTTCACGGCACGCACGTATGATTCTGACGGCTACCTCTCCTCTGTTTGCAATTAAAATCTTTGAAAACATTCCTGACACCTCCTGACAACCCAATTTGCCTTCTGCTCTGATTTCTTCTCTATTACGATTTATGTCGTAATGATTGTGCTCTGATGGTGATGATACTGCTGCGTTTTTGCTCTGGTGCTGCTTCGTTCTTGTTTTGATGCTGCTGCGTTTTTGCTCTGGTGCTGCTTCGTTCTTGCTCTGGTGATTTTACTTAGATTGATTAGCAACCGCAGCGAAGCTGAAATCGCCCTCCATGCAGCGTTTTCCATTCACGGTTGCCAGCCCATGAATGAAGTAAAAGGGCTTCTTCACACGGGTAATCTCCCCATGAAAGGCAACTGTATTTCCCGGTCTGACGCTTTCACGAAATTTTACGTTGTTAATGCCTGTATAGACAAATAATTTATCCTCACCGACATCTTCTTTGAAGAGTACAACCGAAGACTGTGCCATCATCTCACACAGCATCACCCCCGGTACGATCGGGTTGCCGGGAAAGTGGCCCTGCAGAAAGAACTCATCTCCCTTTACGGTATAAGAACCTGTGAAAGTACCGTCTTCATTTACATCTGCTTCGTCCACAAGCAGCATCGGCTCCCTGTGGGGAAGGATTTTCTTTAATTCGTCACGATTCATGATAATTCCCTTCCTGTAGCATTGATCAGCAGTATCTGTCCGCTGCTTCTGTCCGCTGCTTCTGTCCGCTGCTTCTGTCCGCTGCTCAGATGAATATCTCTGCGCAGCTCTCACAGACTACTGCACCTCGAATATGGTCTGACCGTACTCTACGATTGCATTCTCTTCTGCGCAAACGGAAACAATCACTCCATCCCTGCCTGCTGTAATTTCGTTCATCATTTTCATGGCCTCGATTACGCAGAGGACATCACCCTTTTTCACCGCATCGCCTTCTTCTACGAACGGAGGCTCACTCGGAGACGGTGCCCTGTGAAAAATACCGAGCAAAGGGGCCTTGACCTCATCATATTGCTTTCCGGCACTGCCATGAGCAGCTGAGGCTGATGTACCTGCGGGTGCGGTCTGGCTTTGATTCCATGCAGCATTACTCGCTGCGCCTTGTTCTCCCCTGCCTGTTCCATCTTCATTTTGCATTCCGGTCATATTCCATGCTCCGGAACTCATTGTCTGCTGTGGAACAAACTGAACCTGTTCCTTTTTCAACAATAAACTGCTGCCCTCTTCCTCAATCTTTAACTCCGTCAGATTCAGCTTCTGAAAAAGCTCTCCGTAAAATGCTGCCTGTTGTTCTGTCATGGCTATCTCCTACTCTGCTTTCTTAAAAGCAATGCATCCGTTATGTCCACCAAAGCCCAGTGAAGTTGACATAACAAATTCTATTTCTGCCTGAACCGCCTCGTTTGGTGTATAGTTCAGATCACAGTCCGGATCCTTTTCCTCATAATGAATGGTCGGCGGTACGATGCCGTTCTTCATGGCAAGAACAGATGCCATCGCTTCTGCAGCACCGGTTGCTCCTAACATATGTCCGGTCATGGATTTTGTAGAGCTGATGTGCAGCTGATAAGCATCCTCACCAAATACCTGCTTGATAGCAGCAGTCTCCATCTTGTCATTCATGGAAGTACCCGTTCCGTGTGCATTGAAGTAAATCTTCTCCGGCGCACATTTCACATTGCTTTCTTCCAGTGCAAGCCTGATGGCTCTGATGGCTCCGAGTCCTTCCGGATGTGGTGCCGTGATATGATAGGCATCTGCTGTATTTCCGTATCCGCAGACCTCCGCATAAATCTTCGCATTTCGTTTCTTTGCATG
>CAYRJT010000086.1:0-782 GCA_964424675.1 uncultured Lachnospiraceae bacterium | reverse complement strand
AATTTCAGCATAAATCTTTGCTCCACGAGCGATTGCATGCTCATATTCCTCTAATACAAGAATCGCTGCACCTTCACCCATGACAAAGCCACCGCGTCTTGCATCAAATGGAAGAGATGCTGTATCCGGATCTTCACTTGTGGATAAAGCCTTGCAGTTCGTAAAGCCTGCGATCGAAAGCTCATTCACTGTGCTCTCTGTACCTCCCGCAAGAATGGCATCTGCATAGCCATGCTTGATAGCGTGATATGCTTCACCGATTGTATTGGTAGAGGTTGCACATGCTGTGACGACCGGAAGGGTTGGTCCCTGTGCATTCAGTCTGATAGAAACCGCGCCGGTCGGCATATTGGAGATCAGCTTCGGAATGAAGAAGGGAGAGACTCTCCCCGGTCCCTTATTGATCAGATTCCGGTACTCCTCCATAAATGTATTCATACCGCCGATTCCGGAACCAATGTAAACGCCCAGTCTCGTCGGATCTGTATTCTCCTCTGTGATACCACTGTCCTTATATGCTTCATCCGATGCTGCAACAGCATACTGCATTACAAGATCTGAATGTCTGATCTCGGCAGGGGTTGCATAGTATTTCTTCGCGTCGAAATCCTTCACCTCTGCAGCTACCTTCACTGCATAATCTGTTGTATCAAATCTGGTAATCAGACCGACACCGCATACGCCGCTTGTCAGGCTGTTCCAGAATGTCTCTGTATCATTTCCAATTGGGGATATGATTCCCATTCCCGTTACTACGACTCTGTTCATGATTGTTCTCCTTT
>CAYRJT010000085.1:0-9063 GCA_964424675.1 uncultured Lachnospiraceae bacterium | reverse complement strand
GATAAAGATAGCATGAATGTGGAGAATAGTCAAGTCTCAGAAGGAGTTTTCAGAGCGAATTTTTTTGTGTGCAAGTGGAATGGCAAATGATGTATCGTCGGATATGATGGCTTTCTTGAATTATCTTGCAAAGAAGAAAACCACTGACGCGTTCACTGAGAAGCTGGATCAGGCAGTAGTACAGGTGCGAAAGCACGAGGAATGGAGGTTAGAGTATATGACACTATATATGAGAGACCGCGAGAATCGTGAGATTGGAAGAGAAGAAGGAAGAGAAGAAGGAAGAGAAGAAGGAATACAGGCTTTATTAGAGACTTGTGCAGAGCTAAAGGTTTTAAAAGAGGATGCCTTAAAGCGGTTGGTTCAGAAGTTTGAATTAAACCAGGATAAGGCTGAGGAGTATATGGAGAAGTATTGGAGAGAATGATTGATGACGACAAGAGAAGAAGTACTAAAATACTGCCTTACCTTCCCGGACAGCTATCAGGATGCGCCATTTCATGATGACAACTGGCAGCTGGTGCGGTACAGGAAGAACCGGAAAGCATTTGCGTGGACATATGTGAAGGATGAGAAGCTATGTGTGAATGTCAAGGTGGATCCGGAGTGGAGAGATTTCTGGAGAGATACCTATGAGACAGTCATACCGGGGTGGCACCAGAATAAGGAGCATTGGAATACGGTGATCATAGATGGGACGATACCGTATCAGGATCTGAGAAGGATGCTGGCGGAGAGCTATGATCTGATAGTAGGAGGCAAACGGAGTGAGATTACTGATCTGTGAGTGGAATGCCTATATGCAGGAGGACTTTGAAGCAACACTAAAGAAGCATCATATTCCATTTCGGGGTGTTTCCTATTGCTTTGACAGCGTCTATGAGGATGTGTATTTTGAGGCCAAATTTCCGAGATTTATCCATGAGGATACATATGATGCTGTTTTTACATTTAATTATTTTCCACTCGTGGCAAAGGTGTGCCATCGGGAGAATATCATGTATATAGCCTGGTGCTATGACAATCCGCTGGATATTATAAATGTGGAAGATACACTGGGGTTTTCTACCAACCGGGTCTTTTTCTTTGACAAAGTTCAGTACTTGGGATATAAAAATGCAGGATTTGATACAGTCTATCATTTACCCCTTGCGGTATCTACGGACAGACTGGATGCTTTGACTTATACAGAGGAGGATATCAGAAGGTTTTCTTCCGAGATATCATTTGTCGGAAAACTGTATCCGTCGGATCTGGACTATCTGATGGCTCCGTTATCGCAGCCTTTGAAGGATGTGCTGCTGTCTATGGTCAACACGCAGATGAAGATTTATGGAAACTATTTTTTGAACGAGGCGATTACAGATGATTTGCTGGGACTGATTAACATGGAGTATGCCAGGACACCGGCTTATGCGGAGCATCATTTGACCAGAAAGGAATTGTCCTATGCATTAGCAACCCAGATTACACGTATTGAGCGTCTGACGATTCTCGGCCATCTGGCGCAGACGCATCAGGTGAAGGTGTATTCACGCGAGAACCACCCTTATCTGGCAGCAACAACCTATTGCGGTACTGCACAGTATAACACGGAAATGCCGAAGATTTTCAAGCTGAGCAAGATTAATCTGAATATAAACCTAAAGATCTCGCAGACAGGACTACCACTTCGCGCGATTGATATTCTGGGTGCAGGTGGTTTCCTGCTGACAAATTATCAGGAGGAATATGAGGAGCATTTTGTGAGCGGACGGGATATTGTGATTTATGATTCGATCGAAGACGCTGTGGCAAAGGCAGATTATTATCTGGCGCATGAGGAAGAACGTGCACGGATTGCCCATAATGGGTATGAAATTGCAAAAGAGTACTACAGCTATGAGCACCTCATTGCCGTATTGCTGCAGACGGTTGGATTGATATAACAGGAATGCTTTAAAGCTCCATATCCTGCAGAATCTGACTGATGACAGCTTCGAGGTCATAGCATTTCCCACTTAAGGATGCGAAGTCAGGATGATTGCGTTCATCTGTAGTCAGGTCATCTTTTAGATTATGAATGATTCTTTCTGTCAGTTCTTTAATCGGAACACGGTTTGTGCGATTATAGCTGATGACAATCTTGGAGTTCTGCATGATTTCTTCACATTTTTCATAAGAAACTCCATTGTGTCCCATTTCATGAAAGTAAGTTTTGTCAATTGGTCGGTATTGATTCCAGCCTTGTCCACTGACTGAGACCTTGATTTTCAGATCGGTCAGACTTTTGACCAGCATTTCTAAATAGTGCATCTTGATATAGTTTGATACACATTTTAGCTCCTGCATGATTTCTATCAATTCTTCTGACTCGCAGACAAACTCGATTTTTTGCAGACAGTCTGTCAGGGCGGTCTCAAATAGAAGTGTTGGGTGGGATTCCAGTTCGCTGATGCAGTAGTTTGCAATTTTCTGAAAGACATCGGGCAGTGCATTGATTTGCTGCATGATGCTGTCGGATGGTGTGTAGGTATAGGGCAGATAGACATCTATGTTACGATCGAGTATCTCTTTTTCAGATGAAATATTGCGGCTATGGGTCTCCAGACAGCCAATATTGACAATCCTTTCATAATGATTCTTGATGACCTGCTGGTATCCGGGGTCTGTGAAATAGAAGAACATGGTGAAGTTATATCTTCGATTTAGAATGTCGTATTCCCATGGAGCTTTGGATAGAAAATGTGCCATCAGGCATGGAATGCCGTTGTAGGAGATATCGTCACCGACAGTTCTGCATTCGAATCCCAGTAAATCCATTGTAAATACTGCATCCGGCTGCAATTCCTCCAAACGTCCGATAAAGAGATGCTCCTCCGGGTAAGCTGTCCGGTCAAGTATCATGATATCGAAGCCTTTATTCTTGAGAATGGTCTCGACGCGCCCACATATCGTACGCTGCCTGTTATATAGGGAGTCTCCCTGTATTAATATGATTTTTTTCACATTCATAATCATTCTACCCTATCTGGTTTATATTGTGACATGAAAATCAAGAGTCATTTGTTCACAGGTAATGTCGTTTTTTAATTGCTCCAGGAACGGAACCAAATCATTACTTGAATGAAGCACGTTTACATTTGAAGTCTGTTCTAATGCTTGATTACCGGTAGCTTTCAACAGGTGAGAGGCATAACATGCTAAACGTCTATACTGTCTTTGAGCAAAATCGGCTGTATGCATCGTTCCGCTGCCAGCTGAAGCTTCTATGATTAAGACACCCTGACTGACAGCACTTTGAAGACGATCTCTTTCAACATACATATATTTTTTTAAAGGCATACCAACGGGATATTCACTTAATAAGCACCCACCTGTTGAGAGTATCTCATCGGCCAGCTTTTGATTTGTTTTTGGCTGAATTTGTTCCAAACCGCACGGCATAATCGCTATGCATTGCCCATCGGCAGATAATGCGCCCTTTATTGCTTCTGAATCACATCCCAGAGCCAGTCCATTTACCACACATAGCTGATTTTCGGCAGCAATTTTACCTGCCTCGTAAGCATAATATCTACCAGCATCAGAGGTTTGGCGACTGCCTATAATAGCGATACATTTTTTGCTGTTCATAAGGGCAGCGTTACCTCTGTAGTAGATCTGCGTAGGCATACCCTTTAATGACCTAAAGGCAACGGGGTATTCAGGATCTGTCTGATGACAGCAGTTGATTTCAAATTGATTCATAATGTTATCCTATCGGTATTGGGTTAAATGGCTTTTCCTAAAGCAAACATCTCTACATTTTGGGCACCATTTTGAATCAGTATTTCCTTGCACGCATAAAGAGAATTGCCAGAGGTGGTTACATCATCCATCAATAAAATAATATCTTCCTTGACGGAAATATCCTCCGCGGTAGAGATGGAGTGTAAATGGATATCCATACTCCGGTTTCCGCCTGTGGCTAGTTTGCTTATACTTTGTTTTCTTTGAAGAAAATATACTTTGTTTATTCTGTTATTTTCTGAGAGTCTTTCAGCTAAAAGACTCATGCCGGTAATGATCTTTTCTGAGTTGCTGGATGGGACAACGCAAATCGTGACATTTTCACAGATTTCTTCATTGAGAAGATTATAAAAATATTGTATGGCATCTTGCTTGCATTCCTTTAAGTCAAGGATTTTTCCACTGAATACGTCAAAAAGAGGATTCTTTATCTTACGTTCACGGTCAAGCCAGTATTTGTGATAGTTACTGTACACGACAATATCATTTGTGCTATTCCAGTTCTTGTTTTTGAAGACCATTATGCTCCTCCCATGCTTTATTATGAGTTAAGAATAGCAGAGTACATAATTGTTTGTCAATGAGAAGACAGTACTAGCGAAAAGTATATTTGTGGTATTTGCTGTTGAAATTTGAGCTGTTATTTACAGCAATTTGAACGGTTGAACACGAACTCAAAATAAGGTATGATAATAAGAAGTACTGCAGAGCAGACAGAGTGAAAAGAGGCTGTACATATGGAGCGTAAAGAAATATTGGCAGTGATTCCGGCACGCAGCGGATCGAAGAGCGTAAAGGATAAGAATATCAGACTGATTGACGGGAAACCGATGCTGGCGTACTCAATCGAGCATGCAAAGGCATCGAAGTACATTACGAGAACGATCGTCAGTACGGACAGTGAGAAGTATGCGGAGATAGCAAGAGAATATGGAGCAGAGGTTCCGTTCATGAGACCGGCAGAGTATGCTACGGATACGGCATTGGATTATGATGTGTTTTATCATGCACTGACTTATCTTGAGCAGAACGAGGGATATGTGCCGGAGCTGGTGGTACAGCTGCGTCCGACCTATCCGACCAGAAACGTGGAGGATATTGACCGAATGATCGAGCAGATGCTGATGGACGAAACGATTGATTCCATGAGATGCATCGCACCGGCTACGGAAATTGCCTATAAAATGTGGCACTGTGTTCAGGCACAGACCACAGCACAGCCGATCGTCCAGACAGCAGGTCAGACCGCAGATGATGCCAGCGTATATGACACGAAGCTCCTGCCGGACTGTGCCTTAATCATGCCAATCATGCAGGAGATACCGGAATGCTACAATATGCCGCGGCAGCAGCTTCCTCAGATCTACTATCAGAATGCGTGCATCGATGTGATTCGCACAAACGTCATCACAATACAGCATTCAATGTCTGGCAGGAAAATTGTCGGCTATCAGATGAAAGAGAACTTCGACATAGATACGGAAGAGGAGTTCAAGCGGGCAGAGGAGTATCTGAAGATTAAAAATGGGAATAAGCGATTTGTATTTGATATAGACGGAGTGATTGCTGGATTTCGAGCAGGACTGGATTATGATTCAGCGCCTCCTGTAGAGGAAATGGTGAGAATTATCAATCGCCTGTACGATCTTGGTAATCACATTGTTTTATTTACGGCACGTGGATACGTGACCGGAATAGACTGGCGGCCAACGACGGAGGCACAGATGCAGCGATGGGGCTTGAAATATCATGAATTAATCTTTGGAAAGCCTAATGCAGACTACTACATAGATGACAAGATGCTGGATATGAAGTTCCTATATCATTATTTTGGAGATCAAACGGACTGATCAGCGCATTGGACTGATACTATATGAATAGAATAAGGACAGCAAATGAACCCAAGTACAGAATATGATAAAAACATGATAACGATCAATACAGTCAACGAAATGGTCACATGCTTCCGGCAGCAGAACTACAATCGTGCCGAACGGATGTTTCCGGACTGGTCACGAAGCTTTTCTCAGACGATAGAGGCCCTGTTTACGAACAAAGACTATTTTAACCGGTGTGGAATGATCGTAGATGAACAGAGCATCATGACTACCATGAAGGAAATCCTGCAGGCACAGGAACAGAATGATTACATCCTGCTTGCAGATCTGCTGGAGCTGCAGCTGCTTCCTTTTCTATCTTCTGTTCAAGATGTTATCAGGCAGAATGAGGGAACGATGGTCAGAGAGGATTATCTGGAAACCAATCTGACAGCTCTGTGCAATCATGCGGCAATGGACGCTGCTGACATCAATACACTCCGAACCATTGCCCGTGATACAGAGCATTACATCATCGAGGATACCGGTCAGGGCTGTCCGACGTTGCGATGCATAATTGGTGGGCAGGGACGATATTTACACAGCAACAATGATCCTGTGGCAGAGGGTATGCTCTTGGCACAGGAGTATTATCATGAGAAGCAGGAGCACTATATTGTCTATGGACTGGGGCTGGCTTACCATATCGAGGCACTATCCAGACTATGTGATGGTACTGCCCGTATTGATGTATTTGAGAGCGACATCCAGATCATTTATGCTGCCTTTACGTGCAGGAATCTGACAGCATCAATACAACGTGGAATCTATATCCATTATGACCCGGATCTGACGGGGATGATGCAGGCGTTGCAGACGTATTCAGCGAACAGCTCTGCGTCAGGATTGATGATTTATGCACCATCTATATATGGAATCCATCATGCTGACCTGCAGAAAAGTATGAGAGAATTGTTCGTACAGGAGAGCAGTATCCGGAACCAGGGACCGGACATGTACAGAAACTTTAGAAGCAATGTGAGAACGTGCAAACTATATGCTGATATACTAGAAAAAGAAATTAGAGGAAAGACAGTCTATCTGATTGCAGCTGGTCCATCTCTGGATAAAAACATTGCTTTGTTAAAGCAAAAACCTGAGAATGCTGTCATCATGGCTGTAGGTACGGCGTATCGCAAGCTGATGCAGCAGCAACAGATTCGTCCGGACTGTGTCGTGTTTTTGGACGCAGCAGCGAGAATGTATGTACAGGCAACAGGATTTGAGCATGAAGATATACCTTATTTAATGGCATCCACGGCATGTCGCAGAATCGCAACCGATTACCATGGACCTAAGTATCTGGTCTGTCAGGATGGATATGCTGAAGCGGAACAGTATGCGAGAGAACATGATTACAGAATCTATCAAAGCGGCGGATCGGTCAGTACCATTGCCATGGACGTAGCTCTGCAGCTGCGAGCAGCACGTATCGTATGTCTGGGACTGGATCTGGCTTATACCGGTGACAAAATGCATGCGACATGTGCCGGAAAATATGATATGATAAAAACTGATGGGCTGCTGCAGGTCAGAGACTGGGACGGAAATATGGTGCAGACCTCGGCAGCACTGGATATGTACCGGAAATGGATCGAGCAGCGAGTGGAAAGGGCACATAGAGAAATGCCGGATGTGGAGCTGATTAATGCCACAGAGGGCGGGGCCTATATCCAGGGTATGAAGCACATGAAGCTGTCTGATCTGTTAGACACAATATAATATAAGGAAAATAAACCATAGAACGAACAAGGGGAGAAAAGAATTGAAACAGTATGATTATCTCATCGTAGGCGCGGGATTATTTGGATCTATCTTTGCCTATGAAGCAAAGAAAGCGGGAAAGAAATGCCTTGTGATTGACCGCAGGAACCATATCGGCGGTAATGTATATACAGAAGAGACAGAAGGAATCAATGTCCATAAGTATGGTGCACATATATTTCACACCAGCAATCAAGAAGTATGGGATTATATGAATTCTTTTGTAGAGTTCAACCGCTATACCAATTCTCCGGTTGCCAGGTACAAGGATGAGCTTTACAATCTGCCTTTTAATATGAATACATTCCATGCATTGTGGGGCGTAAAGACACCGGACGAGGCAAAGGCGAAGATACAGGAGCAGATGCAGGAAGCACTGGAGCAGGCGACTGCAAATGCGGATGCAGACGGCAATCTGCCGGATCCGAAGAATCTGGAGGAACAGGCACTGCGTCTGATCGGCCGTGATATATACGAAAAACTGATCAAGGGCTATACTGAGAAGCAGTGGGGCAAACGTGCAACAGAATTACCTTCTTTCATTATTAAACGTCTTCCGGTCAGATTTACCTATGATAATAATTATTTTAATGATCAATATCAGGGCATTCCCAACGGCGGTTATACTGCGATCATTGAGAAAATGCTGGATGGTCTAGAGGTGCGGACGAATACCGATTTCTTTGCTAAGCGTGCTGAGTATGAGCAGATGGCAGAAAAGATTGTATTTACCGGCATGCTGGACGAATTTTATGGTTATCAATTCGGAGAACTGGAGTACCGCAGCCTGCGATTTGAAAGCGAAGTGCTGGATCTGGAGAATTATCAGGGAAATGCAGTTGTGAATTATACGGAGTATGAGGTGCCATATACCAGAATCATAGAACACAAGCATTTTGAGTACGGCACGCAGCCGAAAACAGTCATTACACGAGAGTATCCTGCAGCCTGGAAAAAGGGTGATGAGCCCTATTATCCAATGAATGACGAAAAGAACAATGCTTTGTTTGCGAAGTACCAGGAGCTTGCAAATGCAGAGAAGAACGTAATCTTCGGCGGACGCCTTGGAGAGTTCAAATATTATGACATGCATCAGGTCGTGGCGAGGGCACTGGAAATCGTCAGAGCAGAGCTGTCATAAAGTTTTTAGAAAGATATGCCGATATATAATGAAATGATGCAGGAACGTCTTTGAACGGCAAGGAGGACAATCAATTGGACAATGATGTAATGATCACGGAAGATGTAAGAACACAACAGGTAGAGGCTCTTCAGACCGTCAACGAGTATATCGGAAAACTGATACCGAGCATGGAGACAGTAGCCGGTGAACTGAGCGGAGATAAGCAGGAGGATACAGATGCCTATCTGCAGCAGATTATAGATGGACTAAACTGGGTGATTGAGGTGTTTAACGGGACGATGTCCTTGATTAATGAGGAACGCGTCATCATGGATAAGAATGAAATCAACCGTGAGGTCGTTCAGCTGAGCGAGGCCCTGATTGATAAGAATGATGCGAGAGTGGCTACGGTTTTGGAAAGCGGCATCCTTCCATTTTTAAAACAATTCCAGACAATATCAGCAATGTATCAATAAATAATCCATCAAAAAAGCCTTGAGACTCAATCGGAGTTTCAAGGCTTTTTAA
>CAYRJT010000084.1:5117-9101 GCA_964424675.1 uncultured Lachnospiraceae bacterium | reverse complement strand
CAAGACGGAAACCGACAAGGCCGCAACAAGTAAGACCGACACATCCAAGAAAAGTGATACTGCATACAGATTCGTAGACAGCCACCTTCACTATCTGGATTTCACACAAAAGACGGATGGATTCGAGAAACTGGTTGAGAAGATGGACGAGGCAAATGTAGACAGTGCAGTGATTTTCGGAATGGGAATGTCCAAGAAATGGGATGCATCAGCACCGGAGGCACCGAAATATTATTTAAGCAATGATTCAGCCGCATACTATTTTACGGGAACAGATTATATCATGCTGGAGCAGCTGGGTCAGGCCAGTCAGGAGATACAGGATCGTTTTTATCCATTTATCTGCGGCGTAAATCCGACTGATCTGTATGCAGCAGATTATCTGGAACAGCTGCTGGAGCTGTACCCGGATCAGATCAGGGGAATCGGTGAGATTATGAGTCATCATGACGATCTGACAGCATTGACAGGCGGTGAGACACCGAGAGCCGATCATCCGGCGATGCTGAAAATCTACGATCTGGCGGCAGAATATGATTTGCCTGTTCTGATTCATCATAATATTGCAGGTTCCTATATGGACGAACCAATTTATCTGGAAGAAATGAAAAATGCCCTGAAATATAACCGCGACGTGAATATTATTTGGGCACATGTCGGTATTTCCAGAAGAGTGGAACTCTCGAACCTGATGGAAATCACTGATCAGATGCTGAAGGATAATCCGAATCTGTATTATGATATTTCATGGGTCGTATATGATGACTATATTGCAAAGGATGATGACTCGCTTGACGAATGGGCGACATTAATCGAGAAGTACCCGGACAGATTCATGATTGGCTCAGATAAGGTGGGACACTGGGACACCTATCCGGAAGAAATCACGAAGTACTACCCTTTGTTAGAACGGTTATCCACTGAGACAGCTACAAAGCTGTGCTCGGATAATATATTAGTCTTGATACATGAAAAAGAAGCACAGGAAGAGAATCAAAAACAGGATGTGAACCAGAAACAAAATAAAGAACAGAAACAAGAGACAGCAAAGCCGGCCGCCTAAGTGCCGGTCAGTCAAGAAACGGAGGAGATTACATGAAGAAAAAAACGTTATTTTCAGTATTACTGGTATGTTTATTAACAATTATGAGTACTGTACAGGTATTCGCAGATGAACCGTATTTCTTTGATACAACAGGTGACGGAGAATTAAATGCCGCTGTATGGGATCACGATGGTGATGGATATTTTGAAACAGTTGACTTGAACTACGGAGATACTTTCGGTGAGGGAGAAGATCCTGATCCGGATCCTGACCCTCCGGTGCCGCCTGTTCCTGTACCGGATCCAATACCAGACCCCATTCCGATACCGGAGCCGATACAGCTTCCGACTCCGAATGCAACAATCAATCTGATCAATCTTACCTTGAATGATTTATCAGGATATTATGTTTCGTTCTCGATTAACAGTATGTCATGGAGCAGTCCTTCAGCAGCCGGAAGCTTTTCTATTGCAGGCTACGGAATACAGCCGGGTGATTATATCAAGGTAAAATATGTAGCACCAGAAGGCAGCGGATATATTGATTCGCAGGAACAGACGATTAACATCGAACAGGCACGTGCACCAATCGGTATTTATGCAACGGATGCACCGAGTCAGGGAGCTAACGGCAGTATCAACGGGCTGGATACAACGATGGAGTATGCATCAGCAGGCGGAGGCAGTTTTATCCCGATATCATCAAGCTCTGTAGCGGTACAGCCAGGCAGCTACAATGTCAGAGTGAAACTGAGCGCGTCCAAATTTGCCAGTGATGTAGTAACTGTAACAGTAGGACAGGGGCAGAAGCAGAAACAGCCTACCCCGAATGCGAATTTCAATGCCATGAATATGACACTTGGCAGCGTCGGAAACGGTGTGATGTATTCATTTGACGGCAGCAACTGGACGAGAAATGGCAGCAATTCCAATGTCACTGTATCGGATTCACAGGCAGCCAGCGCATTGTCACACATGATCCAGCTGAAGACACCAGGTGACGGCAATACCATTGATTCAGATATACAGGCAATCAAGATTACGAAGGCAAATACACCAAACGGAATTTCATCACAGGGCGCTTCAGGTGGAAATAACGGAGCTATCCTGAATATCCCGTCAAACAGTCAGTACAGACCTTGCGGCGGTAATTGGCAGAATGTGAACGGCAATAGTGTCACAGGACTTGCAGCAGGCAATTATGATGTCAGAGTTGGCGGTATGTACACTTGTCTTCCGAGTGATTCTGTCACAATCAACATTTCCAACACAGGCGTTGTAACACCTCCGGGCAAAACAGGAACACCTTCAGCAGATTTTGATGCGAAGACAGGTGTGCTGACAGATCTGCTTGGAACAAGATTTTCAATTGACGGCGGTAAGACATGGAGCGGCATCTGCACAGCTAATTCTATCGTACTGAGTGCATCACAGCTTTCTACCAAGAATGGAATAGAAGTATACAGACCGGGCGATGGACTGACCATCAAGGATTCAGGTGTTCAGATCATCAAGCTTGCAAAGGCAACCAAACCTGCCAAGATTACAACAACCCCTGCAAAGGGCAAGGCAACAGGCTCCATCAATGGACTGAACGGCACGCTTGAAATCTCACCGGATGGCGGCAAGACATGGTCTGCAGTACCGGCAGGAATGAGAGTTCATCCGGCTACAGCAGGTACTTATCTGGTTAGAACAGAAGGCTATCATACAACACTCCCGAGTGATCCGGTTAAAGTAACGGTGAAACGGACAAAGTAAAGTGACGATATCATGCAAAGTTCCTTATCCGGTTATTCTTGAAAGATGATACGATAAGGGACTTTCGTTATTTAAAATGAATGTATGGAGGGATTGCTATGAAACAATATACAGGACGTCCGGCATCGTCTGGAATTGCAATTGGAGCATTCACTGAGTGGAGCAGCGGACAGCAGAGCGTAGAGAAGAAGCAAACCCAGAATGTTGACAGGGAGCTTACCAGATATGAAGCAGCAAGGGATGAGGCTATTGCCGAACTGGGTGAGCTCCATACAAAAGCGATACAGGAAGTCGGAGAGGAGAAAGCAGCAGTTTTTGAAGTACACCAGATGCTCTTAATGGATGCTGCCTTTAACGACTCAGTACAGACCCTGATCAGGGAACAGTCAGTCAATACAGAGTATGCTGTTGATCAGACAGGGCAACAGCTGGCAGCGATGTTCGAGGCAATGGATGATGAATATATGAAAGCAAGATCAGCCGATATGAGGGATATTGCCGGACGTGTGGTGCGCATCCTGCAGGGCGGCACAGAGTGCAGTGGCACGCTTGAAGAGCCTTGTATTATCGTAGCAGATGATCTTTCTCCCAGTGAGACCATTCGACTGGATAAATCCAAGGTGCTTGCATTTGTAACAAGACAGGGATCCATGCAGTCCCATACAGCAATACTGGCCCGTACAATGGGTATTCCGGCAGTCGTAGGCGTACCGATTCCTAAATATGCCTCGAATCAATTCGGAACATGCATTGTAGATGGAAATCAGGGCAATGTCTACATCGAAGCAGCAGAAGATGCGAGAACAGATGGTAAGGAATGGCAGAACCTCCTGAATCAATATCAGGAGAAGCAGGTAGCAGATCAAAAGCAAAAACAGCTGCTGCAGCAGTTGAAGGGGCGGCCGGTATACCGGAAGGATGGCAGTCAGATGAAACTGTGTGCGAATATTGGCGGTGTCAGTGATATTGATGCTGCGCTTCTCAATGATGCAGACGGAGTGGGGTTATTCCGCAGCGAGTTCCTGTATTTAAAATCTGCTGATTATCCGACGGAGGAAGAGCAGTTTGCAGCTTATAAAGAGGCTGCGGAGAAAATGGACGGCAGACAGGTTATTATTCGGACACTGGATATCGGGGCAGACAAGCAGATTGATTATTTCAATCTGGAACACGAGGACA
>CAYRJT010000084.1:0-5107 GCA_964424675.1 uncultured Lachnospiraceae bacterium | reverse complement strand
TCCGGCACTTGGTTATCGCGCCATCAGGATTTGTCTGACGAGAGAGGAAATCTTCAGGACACAGCTGCGCGCTCTGTACAGGGCAAGTGCATTCGGCAATATTGCCATTATGTTTCCAATGATTACGGCGTTATGGGAAGTAAAGAGAATCAAGGAAATCGCTGCAGAGGTACGGAAAGAATTAACCATCGGATACACCGCTGCCACAAATCAGACAAAAGAAGAAACAGCCTTTAGAAACACAGAAACATACAGAAGGACTCTGGAAAAGGTGCCACTCGGCATTATGGTAGAGACTCCGGCAGCAGTGATGCTTTCAGAGGAATTAGCGAAGGAAGTAGATTTTTTCAGCATAGGAACCAACGACCTGACGCAGTATACACTTGCAGTCGACAGGCAGAACCGTAACCTGGAGAGATTCTATGATGCACATCATCCGGCAGTCCTGCAGATGATACGCATGACAGTGGAGAATTCTCATAAAGCAGGCATTTGGACAGGTATCTGTGGAGAACTTGCAGCAGATGTATCCCTTGTGCAGACCTTTATGGAGATGGGAGTCGATGAATTATCAATGTCTCCATCATCCATTCTCAAGGTAAAACATAAACTATTATGTAAATGATTTATGTAAACAAATGATCAGGAACAGGACTTGATATGCGACAAGGAGGGGTACTATGAAGGATGAGGCAAGAAACCTTGAGAAATTTGCAGAAACACTGATAGAGCTGATGGGTGGTCAGGGCAACATCATCAAGCTGACGAATTGTATGACCAGACTCCGCGTGACCATACGCGATATGGAGCAGGTAGAAAAAGTCAAAATAGAAGGGCTGGACGGTGTTCTGGGATCTGTAACAGTGGCTGATGGAATTCAGATCATCCTTGGACCAGGCAAAGCAAAAACAGTTGCAGATTTATGCCTGAAGCTCATGCAGGGAGCTTCGTCAGAGAGTCCCTCAGTGCAAAATCAGGGAAACAACTGGGAACAGAATAAGAAACAAATGAAGGAAGCCCATCAGAGCGGACATTTCAAGGAGGCGATTCGAAATATTGCAGAAATCTTTTTGCCTCTGATTCCGGCCATCATTGCCGCCGGATTATTCGCCGGAGTCGGGAATCTGCTTCTGGCATTACAGGAGGGCGGAACGCTTCCGAGGGAGGGCATCTGGAACTCGATTCAGCTGTTATTGAATGTACTCAGCAGTGGTTTTTTGGCATATTTTGCAGTGTTTACAGGAGTCAATGCTGCAAAGCAGTTTCATGCAACAGAGGTACTGGGTGGAATGATTGGAGCAATCTCCATCAGTGCGGGCATTGTTGACTTCTCTCAATCTCTTGGACTATATAATCAAGAAGTACCGCTTAATTCCATCTTGACAGCGGGAAAGGGCGGTGTGATTGGCGTGATCATTGGTGTCTGGATTCTCGCCAGAGTGGAACAATGGTTTCGTAAGAGAATTCCCGATACACTTTCCTTGATTTTTGTTCCTTTTCTGACCTTGTTGACAGCAGGAAGTCTATTTGTCATTGTCATTATGCCTTTCGCAGGACTGTTGTCTGACGGGCTTCTAAAGTTCCTGAATCTGTTCATAGGTTCTTCAAATCCTGTCATCAGTATCATTAGCGGCTATATTCTTGCGGCTCTTTTTCTGCCGATGGTTCTGTTCGGACTACATCATGGTCTGGTTCCTATTTATTCTGTTCAGCTGCAGTCCATGGGCGGAATCTCATTGTTTCCGGTATTGACCATGGCCGGTGCAGGACAGGTCGGAGCAGCGATTGCATTGCTCATTCTGGCGAAGAAGGTTAGAAATCAGACAATGGTGAAGACCATACGGGGTGCATTGCCGGCAGGAATATTGGGCGTCGGAGAACCACTGATTTATGGAGTCACGCTTCCTTTGTTTAAACCGTTCATTACTGCAGGACTTGGAGCTGGCTTCGGAGGGGCTTATGTCATGATGACCCATGTTATGTCTGTTGCATGGGAGCCATCAGGTGTCCTGGGTGTGATTGTGATGCAGCCGGCCAGTATGCTGAATTATCTGATTGGACTAATATTAGCGGTGATTGGGGGCTTTGTGATTACATTTCTCGTCATGAGAGAACGGGATGTGGCAGAGGGCATACTGACGACGCCGTTACAGGGCAGAGTACAAAGTCTTGAAAGTATGCAGGATGGCGTGTTTTCCGAGAAGATTCTGGGCGATGGGATAGCAATTGAACCCAGTGTGGGAGAAGTGTATGCACCTGCGGATGGAGCCATTGCGTTAGTCATGGATACGAAGCATGCGATTGCAATGAAGAGTAAAAGTGGTACAGATATTATGATTCATGTCGGACTTGATACTGTCAAGCTTGCAGGCAGGCCCTTTGAGGTCTATGTGAAGGCAGGAGACCCGGTGAAGCGAGGACAGCTTCTGATGAAATTTGATATGGAGATGATCAGAGCAGCAGGCTGTAAAATGATTACACCAGTTATCATAACAAATGCTGCTGAATATGAGATACAGGAATTAGTCAATATGGAACAGGCTGTGAAGAAGGGGAAGGATATTTTGAAGCTGACACAGAAAGAGGATTAAGGGGGGTGTCTGTATAGTGGCAAATCATAATGAGCTGACAATTTGTGAGTTCACAGAGTGCGATATGGATGAGCTGATTGTGGTATGGAACGAATCACTTAAGAGGGATCTGATCTGTAAGGACATCTTCGAGCGTAAGGTACTAAAGGATGATAACAGGGAGTATGCTCTGATTCTTACGGCAAAAGAGTGTACGATAACAGGTGTCCGGATTGCAGGCTTTCTCATAGCGGTTCATCGTCTGGTTCCTTATCAGCAAAGAGGTCTGGAGCCTGAGAATGGATGGATTACGGCAATGGGTGTACTTCCGGAATATCGCGGCAGGGGAATTGGAGCCAATCTTTTATCGGAAGCAGAGAAGCGGCTTAGAAAACGCGGCACTACCAATATCATATTAGGGTCTTACAGTCCGAACTATTTTATGCCGGGCGTTGATATTGCAGCATATCCGGAGGCAGCACAGTTATTCGAAGGACACGGATATATCAGAGAAAACCGCGGACAATCCATGTACCGCACGTTATTTGACTATGAGATACCGGAGAACATTCTGCAGAAGCAGACAGAAGCAGAGCATGCAGGATATGTCTTCGGTTCCTATGAGGAGGCATATCAGACAAGGTTCATAGCATTTATGGAGAAGAATTTCTCACCGGGCTGGCTATACAACGCAAGGAAGCTGATCAGGGAAGGGCATGCAGAGAGTCATATCAGAATCTGTATTGCTCCGGACGGACAGGTATGTGGCTACTGTCAGCGTGGAATGGATGGTAATGAGTCACGCTTCGGTCCGTTTGGCGTAGCCGGAGAGTGCCGTAATCATGCAATCGGCAGTGTTTTATTTGCCAATATGCTTAAGGACATGGCGTGCAGAGGCATTTATCTGGTCTACTTTATGACGACAGATGAAGCCGGAGCAAGGTTCTATACAAGACATGGACTGCAGGTATTTCGGAAATTCTATCATTATCGGAAGACATTTTCTTAGAATGGGAGTGAGAGCAATGAAACAGGAAATGCATCAGAAGGAACAAATGGAAGCACGGGAAGATCTTGTGAGACAGCTTGACGAACTGACGACAGAGCAGCGCAATCCGAGAACACTCAATATTGCACAGGTATCCTCTTACGAGATGATGCAGATGTTCAACCGTGAGAATGAGGAGGTTACAAAAGCAATTGAACCGGAGCTTGCACATATTGCAGAAGCAGTAGACTGCATCACGGCCCATATGAAGCAGGGTGGAAGACTGTTCTATATTGGGGCAGGAACCAGTGGACGACTTGGGATTCTGGACGCGTCAGAGTGCCCACCGACTTATTCTGTAGCGCCGGATCGAGTGATAGGCCTGATTGCAGGTGGAGATGCGGCAATTCGGAGTGCAGTGGAGAACGCAGAAGACAGCCTGATGCTTGCAGAAGAACAGCTGAGGGAATACCAGCTGTGTGAGAATGATGTTGTCTGTGGTATCACGGCAAGCGGAAGAACACCCTATGTGATTGGCGGATTAAAATATGCACAGAGCGTACAGGCCGCCACAATCTGCGTTACAAACAATCAAAACAGTGAGACAGGCAGGTACAGTGACATTGCAATCGAGGCCGTAACAGGACCGGAGCCGGTGACAGGCTCGACACGTATGAAGGCGGGCTCTGCTCAGAAGATGATACTGAATATGCTTTCGACCGGTACGATGATTCAACAGGGCAGGACAGATGGAAATCTGATGACACACCTGCAGGTCACCAATGAGAAGCTGGCAGCAAGGATGGAGCGGATGAATCTGTAACAAGATTTTCTGCAACCTTGCAAAATTGTAAGTCTGTCCCATGATTTTGTAAGGAGAAACAATTGTAAATGCGGCCTCAATCGAATATAATAATGCAGGAACACAAAATGAATGGAAAATGAGAGGTTCGTAATTATGATTGAATACTTAAAGGCTTTATTATTTGGTATCGTTGAGGGCATTACAGAATGGCTTCCAATCAGCAGCACCGGACATTTGATTTTATTGAACGAATTTGTGACACTGGATGTCAGTGATGCTTTTTTTAATATGTTCGAGGTTGTGATTCAGCTCGGAGCCATCATGGCGGTCGTGATTTTGTACTGGAGCAAGCTCTGGCCATTTGCTAAGGGAGAGAAATATTTCATTAAGAAAGATACATTCTCTATGTGGTTCAAGATTGCCGTGGCCTGTATTCCCGCAGTGATTGTGAAGCTTTTGCTCGGTGATTTTATCAAAGAGAATTTCTATTGTTACGAAGTGATTGCCGGTGCACTGATTGTATTTGGTGTAGCATTCATTATGATAGAGAATAGAAATCAGAAGCTGAGTCCAAAGGTGAATTCGATTGCAGATATTACATATCGTTCTGCTTTTATCATTGGCTTGTTTCAGGTACTTGCCGCTGTATTCCCGGGAACGAGCAGATCTGGAGCTACGATTCTTGGTGGGATATTGATTGGCATCGCCAGACCGATCGCTGCAGAGTTTACATTTTTTCTTGGT
>CAYRJT010000083.1:0-9139 GCA_964424675.1 uncultured Lachnospiraceae bacterium | reverse complement strand
ATGATCAAATCTTTGATAAGATTCATGAAGTTGATTTAAAGAAAACAATGGAGACCTCTTATATTGATTATGCGATGAGCGTGATTGCTGCCAGAGCATTGCCGGATGTAAGAGACGGACTAAAGCCGGTACAGAGAAGAGTTCTTTTCTCCATGATTGAATTGAGTAATACTTACGATAAACCACATAGAAAATGTGCACGTATCGTCGGTGACACAATGGGTAAATACCATCCTCATGGTGACAGTTCAATTTACGGAGCTTTGGTAAACATGGCACAGCCATGGTCTATGCGGTGTACATTAATTGATGGTCATGGTAATTTTGGTTCTGTTGATGGTGACGGAGCCGCTGCTATGCGATATACCGAAGCAAGGCTAAGTAAAATATCCATGGAAATGCTGGCAGATATTAATAAAAATACCGTTGATTTTGTGCCAAACTTTGATGAGACCGAAAAAGAGCCGGTTGTACTGCCAAGCAGATTTCCTAATCTACTGGTAAACGGAACGACAGGTATTGCTGTTGGTATGGCTACCAATATACCTCCTCATAATCTTCGCGAAGTGATTCAGGCTGTTGTAAAGATCATTGATAATCAGATTTTAGAGGACAGGACAACAGATCTGGAGGAATTATTAGAGATCGTTAAAGGACCTGATTTTCCGACCGGCGGCGTGATACTGGGTACACGAGGTATTGAAGAAGCATACAGAACAGGACGTGCAAAAATCAGAGTCCGTGGTGTGACTGATATCGAGACGATGTCAAATGGCAAGAGCCGTATCATCATATCGGAACTGCCTTATATGGTTAATAAAGCAAGACTGATTGAAAAGATTGCAGAGCTGGTCAAAGAAAAAAGAATTGATGGTATTACAGATCTGCGTGATGAATCAGACAGAGATGGTATGCGTGTTGTAGTAGAATTACGACGTGATGCCAATTCAAATGTAGTTCTCAATCAATTGTATAAACATACTCAGCTGCAGGATACATTTGGAGTGATTATGCTGGCACTGGTAAATAACGAACCTTGTGTCATGAATCTGTATGAGATGTTAGGACATTATCTGGCACATCAGAAGGAAGTAGTCACCAGACGTACAAAATATGATTTGGGCAAAGCAGAAGAACGTGCTCATATTTTACAGGGATTACTAATTGCGTTGGATAATATTGATGAAGTCATCAAGATTATTCGTGCAAGTAAGAATGTTGCTGAAGCAAAAGCAGAATTGATGGAAAGATTCAGTCTGTCAGATGCACAGGCACAGGCAATTGTAGATATGAGACTGCGTGCTTTGACAGGTCTCGAACGTGAGAAGATCGAGGCTGAGTATGCAGAGCTTATGAAAACCATTGAGAAATTAAAAGCGATTTTAGCAGATGAGAAAAAACTGTTGACTGTCATTCGTGAAGAAATTTCTTTGATTAGTGAGAAATATGGAGATGACAGAAAAACAAAGATTGGATTTGATGAATTTGATATCTCTATGGAGGATATGATTCCAAGGGATAATACAGTCATAGCCATGACAAGTCTTGGCTATGTGAAGCGTATGACAGTGGATAATTTCAGAAGTCAGCATCGCGGCGGCAAGGGAATCAAGGGAATGCAGACACTGGATGAGGATTATATAGAAGATCTTTTGATGACAACGACGCATCATTACGTGATGTTCTTTACAAATATGGGAAGAACCTATCGTTTGAAAGCGTATGAGATTCCGGAGGCAGGCAGAACTGCAAGAGGAACAGCGATTGTTAATCTGCTGCAGCTGAATCCGCAGGAGAAAATCACAGCAATCATTCCGATTAAGGATTATGATGATAATAAAAACCTCTTTATGGTTACCAAAAAAGGAATTGTAAAGAAAACACGTATAACCGAGTTCAGCAATGTTCGCAAAAATGGCCTGGCGGCTATCAATCTGCGGGAAGACGATGAACTGATCGAAGTAAAGCAGACAGATGAGGATACAGAAATATTCCTTGTTACAAAGTTCGGAATGTGTATTCGATTCAAGGAGACGGATGTCAGAGCAACCGGCAGAACCTCTATGGGTGTGATTGGTATGAATATCGCCGATACAGATGAAATAGTCGGTATGCAGTTGGATCATCAGGGAGATTCTCTTCTGATTGTATCAGAAAACGGATATGGAAAACGTACCTTCTTAAATGAATTTTCTGTGCAGCATCGAGGCGGTAAAGGTGTAAAATGTTATAAGATCATGGAAAAGACGGGATATGTAGTCGGTGTCAAGGCTGTAACAGACGAACATGAAATTATGATGATTACAAATGAAGGAATCATTATTCAGCTGCGTATGGACGATATTTCAATTCTTGGCAGAATTACATCCGGTGTCAAGATGATCAATCTGGAAAAGGGAATATCCGTTGCCAGAATCGCAAAGGTTCGTGAAAAGGTATCGGATGGCAATCAGGAATATGGTAATGTAGAAGATGCAATGGAAGATATTCCGGAGTCAGAAAGGATCAGAGTCATCGTACATGATGAGGTGGAACTTCCGGAGGAAGAAGAATTTGAGGATGAAGAAAAAGAAACTGATGTAGACGAAGACGAATAAGAAAAAAGGGTTGCAGATAAAGTTAAAAATGACTACTATTTGCAATCCTTTTTCAATCATTCAATAACAGACAGGAATGAGGACTTCTAATGAGAACAATTCAAGTTTCAGCATTGACAAAAAATATAAAGGAAATGTGTATAGAAGCAAATCACTATCTATCAGAGGATATGGACTGCGTACTAAAAAAAGCAGTGGATACAGAACAGTCACCACTGGGAAAACAAATTCTGAATCAGCTTCAGGAAAATCTGCAGATCGCAGGAGAGGATATGATACCGATCTGTCAGGATACCGGAATGGCAGTGATTTTTTTAGAAATAGGCCAGGAAGTACATTTTGAAGGTGGTTCTGTAGAAGATGCAGTAAATGAGGGTGTCAGAAGAGGATATATAGATGGATATCTACGAAAATCCGTCGTAGGAGACCCATTGATCCGAGAGAATACAAAAGACAATACTCCTGCAATTATTCATTATGAGATGATACCCGGAGATCAGGTAAAAATTACGGTTGCTCCAAAAGGGTTCGGCAGTGAAAATATGAGTCGTATTTTTATGCTGAAACCTGCAGATGGGATAGAGGGAGTTAAGAATGCAATATTGACAGCAGTCAGAGATGCTGGACCAAATGCATGCCCGCCGATGGTAGTTGGTGTCGGAATCGGAGGAACCTTCGAGAAGTGTGCAGTCATGGCAAAAAAGGCACTGACAAGAGAAGCCGGAGCACATTCTGATATTGCCTATGTAGCAGAGCTGGAACAGGAAATGCTGGATAAAATCAATCACCTGGGTATCGGACCGGGAGGACTTGGTGGGACAACTACGGCACTTGCAGTCAATATTAATACTTTTGCAACACACATAGCAGGATTGCCGGTAGCTGTTAATATCTGTTGTCATGTAAATCGTCATGCAATAAGGAGTATATAAGGATGGATCAGTATATCAAAGCACCATTATCAGATGAAGATGCAGAAAAACTCAGAGCCGGTGACTATGTCTACATAACCGGTACAATTTATACAGCAAGAGATGCTGCACATAAGAGAATGTTTGAAGCAATAGAGTCAGGACAGAAGCTGCCGATTGATCTGGAGCATAACATTATTTATTATATGGGACCATCTCCGGCAAGAGAAGGACGTCCGATCGGATCAGCAGGTCCTACCACGGCCAGCAGGATGGATAAGTACGCGCCGACACTACTGGATCTTGGACAAAAGGGAATGATCGGAAAAGGAAAACGATCACAGGCAGTAAAGGATGCAATCGTCAGAAATGGAGCTGTTTATTTTGCAGCAGTTGGTGGGGCCGGTGCTTTACTGTCACAGAAAATCAAAAAATCTACAGTTATAGCATATGATGATCTTGGCACAGAAGCAATCCGCAAGCTGGAGGTAGAGGATTTTCCGGTCATTGTCGTGATAGACAATCAGGGAAATGATCTGTATGAAACAGCAATAAAGGAGTATCAGAAATGAGAATAGCCCGTATGGTTCTGCATATGTTTTTCCGGGCAGTATATTATCTACTTAAGATTGACTGGTACGGAAGACATGATCAGTATACTGAAGAACAAAGATATGCCGTAGTAAAAAAGACGACGATACAGGCAAATAAAGCCGGACGTGTCACAATTGCTGCTTACGGTGTAGAAAATATTCCAAAAGAAAATGGTTTTATTATGTTTCCGAACCATCAGGGACTTTACGATGTCTTAGGATTGATAGAGAGCTGTCCGAATCCGTTTGGTATTGTTATGAAAAAGGAAGCAGGAAACATTATTTTATTAAAACAGGTCGTTCGATGTCTGCAGGGGCAGTTGATTGACCGTGATGATATCCGTCAGGGACTGAAAGTGATCAATCAGATGACAGAGGAGGTCAAAGCCGGGCGAAACTATGTAATCTTTGCAGAGGGTACCCGTACAAGAAATAAAAATGAGCTTTTGGAATTCAAGGGCGGCAGCTTCAAAGCAGCTATGAATGCAAAGTGTCCGATTATTCCGGTAGCGTTGATTGATTCCTATAAACCATTTGATGAAAACACAACTCAGCCTGTTACTGTTCAGGTGCACTATCTGCCACCGATTCCGTATGAGGAGTATGCAGGAATGAAGTCCGTAGAGATTGCCCGGATGGTAAAAGAGAGAATACATGAGACCATTATCAAGTACGAAAATATCCAGAATTGAGGAATTACCATGCAAAACAATATTTCAAGAAAACAAACGGGAATGATTTATAGTCTGTCCTTCATTCTTCCGGTTGTTATGTTGATTGTTATATCTGTTATTTCAGGAATGTATCCTTTTGGTGAAAGAACGATACTGATATCTGATATGAATAAGCAGTTTAATGATTACTATGCATATTTTAAAACAATTGTGACAGGAGAAAACAACCTGATCTATACCTTTAGTAAAACACTGGGTGGAGATATGGTTGGGTTTAGTGCATATTATCTTCAGAATCCATTTCTGTTTCTTCTTTTATTATTTCCAAATGATATCCTTCCGCTGGGTGTCTGGGTAATGATTATTCTGCAGACTGCATGTTGTTCTCTTACATTTAATATCTATTTGAATCATACGTATTCACCATCTAAAATGTCGCTTGTTTTCTCATTGGCATATGCCTTTCTGGGATACACTTTTGGATATATCTATGCGACAAATTATTTTTGCAATGTCATTATGCTGCCGCTGGTCATACTTGGAATACAGAAGATTTATAAGAATTATAAGGACTGCTGGTTATATGTCATTACATTAGCAGTTTCTATACTGCTGAATTATTATATTGGTTATATGCTATGTATTTTCTCAGTATTTTTCTTTGCATATCTTTTATTTTCCAACACAGAAAACGTCCAACAGATCAAGAAGCAGATCAAGCAAATATTTTCTTTTTTGATTTCTTCAATACTGGGAGTGCTGTTAACAGCATTTGATCTTATACCGGTTGTATTATCCCTGCAAGGGCAAAAGGATGCACCTAACGGATCCGCTTTATCCTTTTATAGAAATTTTCATCTGATAGATGTATTTTCTAAGTTGTATTCTAATATGTTTGACGGAAATACTTCTAATAACAATCTTCCATTTATTTATGTGGGTATGCTTGCGGTCATCTTTATCTGTTTTTTCTTTTTGAGCAAGAAAATATCAAAGAGAGAAAAGATGGTAACATTCATTTTTATAGTCTTAATGCTGCTATCATTTTATATCCATACGATTGATGTTATCTGGCATGGATTTAACAGCCCGGTCGGATTTCCCTATCGAAACGCTTTTTATTTTAGTTTTCTACTTTTGTATATTGCATACAAAGGTTTTCTCGTATCCTGTGAACAGCTTCGTATCAGAGAATGTTCTATATTTGCAGGCATTTTTGTACTTTATTCGATTTATTTAATCTTCACAAACAGAAGTGCACTGGTATTTAGAAGTGTTATTTTTGATTCCTTATTACTCTTGGTAGTGATTGGAATTATCTATGGTGTATTGTATAGGAAGTGGACGGAGCAAATACTATTCTTTGCTCTGCTAGCAGTTCAGATCATTGATTTGTCAGCAAATTCTGTGACATCAATCAAACAATATACAGACTATGTTCCAATGCAGGAGTACAGTGAATATGTAAATGAGGTAGCACCACTAACACAGTCTATTGCAAATCAAGATCAGTCATTATATAGAGTGGAAAAGAATTTTATCAGAACAATGAATGATACAATGCAGTTTAATATGAAAGGATTGTCCCATTCCAGTTCCTGTGAAAAGGATTATGTGAAAACCTTTATGGAGAAAATGGGATTTCGAAACTTTGGATTATGGACATATTACGATGAAGGCGGCACTGCTTTTGCAGATTGTTTTCTGGGAGTTAAGTATTATATTTCAAAATATGATGAAACCGGAAAACCATATGATTTGATTGATCAGAAAAATGAAAAGTATGTATTTCAGAATCCATATGCATTACCGTTTGCTTTTGGGGTATCAGAGGCTGTTGATTCTGTTGATATGAAGGAACAGAATTCGTTTTTGCTTCAGAATCGTATGTCGTATGCGATTAGTAATCAAAATCAACCCATTTACATAGAAGTGAAACAGGAAAGTCCTATACTGGAGAATTTGACTGAAACGAGTCAGGACTCTTATCGTGTTTATGAGAAAAAGGATTCAAATGAAGATGCATATATAGATTTTCACCTGACAATCACAGATGCTCAGCCGGTTTATTTGTTTTTTGAAGCACCCGAGCAGCAGGCAGCAGAAATCACGGTGAATGATTTCTGGTTCGGAAATTATTTTTCAGATACGAAATGGGATATCATAGAAATAGGCTCCTTTACTAAGGGTGATAAGGTTTCCGTAAAGCTATATGCAAAGGGTGATGAATTAAAACTTGGAAATGCATATTTCTATTACGAAGATAAAGATGCATTGATTGCGATGTCTGAAGGGGCCGAATCTGAAGCAGCTGATTTAAAATGCATTTCAAACTCGCACCTTCAGGGAACAGTTGAGATCAAGAACAGTGATGAGCTTCTTTTTACGATTCCTTATGAGGAAGACTGGAGAATCTATATTGATGGAATCGCAGCCAAGCAAAGCAAGGTATTTGATGCCCTGATGACAGTTCCGGTAGAGAAAGGGACACATACAGTTGAACTGTATTATGTACCAAGAGGATTTGTTACCGGCAGTATATTATCTTTTATTGCATTACTGATACTCATGACTTATGGGATTCATGAAAAAAGAGCCAATAAGCAGAATGAGAAAGCAGAAGTCAAAGAGGATAGTAAAGAGTTAAAATTAATTTGACAAAGTAATAACCCTCTTGTATAATAATCCTTGCGTCATATGGCGATAACTGTATATGGAATCAAGAATTCAGTATCTGATGGAGAAGTACTCAAGAGGCTGAAGAGGCGCCCCTGCTAAGGGTGTAGGTCGGGTGACCGGCGCGAGGGTTCAAATCCCTCCTTCTCCGTTTATCAAGAACAATAAAAAATAATCTTTATTTCAAAGATTATTTTTTTATTTAATAAAATAGTCGAATATGTGATATGGTAGTAAAGAGGATTACAGTTTATGAAACAGACAACTGAACGGAAGAAACTGACGTACTATTATATTGCAGCTTTTTTCATACCTGCAGTATTAATGATGATTGTTTATGTAATACTTGGAACCTATCCATTTGGTAACAGGTCAATTTTAGTTGCAGATTTGCGGTATCAGTTTCTGGATTACTACGAATACTTTAAATCAATCATACTTGGGGATAATGATTTTTTCTATACATTTTCAAAAAGCCTGGGCGGAGATGCGATTGGCTTCTGTGCGTACTATCTGCAAAATCCATTTAACCTGATTTTATTGTTCTTTTCCAGAGAAATGCTGCCTGTCGGCGTTTTACTTATGGTCATTTTGGAGGCAGGATTTGCCGGACTGATCTTTAATTATTTTCTAAATCAGATGAATAAACCACATGTTTCTTCCATAATATTTTCTACGGCTTATGCTTTTATTGGTATGTATGTGGCATATATGAATCTGACGATCTACTTTTTCAACATTGCCATATTTCCGCTGGTGATTTTGGGAATTCACAGATTAGTAGGAAATCCGAAACAAAAGCTGACGTTTATCATTTCTTTGACCATTTCTATCCTGTCATGTTATTACATGGGATATATGGCATGTATATTCTCAGTGATTTATTTCATATATGAAATGCTTTGTAAGATGGATTCCATTCATAAACTTAAGGAGTACAAAGAGCAGTTAGTATCATTTGTATTGTCAGGTGTGCTGGCTGTCGGTCTGACAGCGTTTGATCTGATTCCTACGATACTTTCTCTGGCAGGAGAAAAGAGCAGTGCTTCATCAGTCAGTTTCTATATCAGTCGGAAATTTATGATGCTGGATTTATTTTCAAATTTGTATTCAATGGCATTTGACGGTAATATTTCAAATGGCAGACCACTCATATACGCAGGCATTATGGCAGTCATCTTTACATTGATTTATTTACTTTGCAAAACGATCAATAAAAAAGAAAGAATATTATCTTTCTTCCTATTATTAGTAATGCTTGGTTGTTTCTATATCTATGCAGTTGATCTGATCTGGCATGGATTCAGTGAACCTGTTGGATTTCCATATCGTTATTCCTATCTATTCAGTTTTTTGCTGCTTTATTTTGCATACAGAGGATTTACGACTGTACGGGAACAGGGATTAGAAAAGAAAACGATTTTTACCATATTGGGAATCTATATAATCTATTCAGGTTATCTGCTGCTTTCAAAGCGAACAGCGGTAGGGATGTCCGTCATACTATTTAATACAATATTACTGCTGCTGATGATTGCTGCAGCATATGGTTATTTTAGATTTCAAAAAAGCAGAAAAATATGTTTGCTGGTGTTGCTGATACTCCAGAGTGTTGATATTTGTGCCAATGCAGTGCATTCTATATCCATGTATCCACCATGTGAGGAAAAGGAATATGCAGAGTATGT